>JAGGUV010000176.1 GCA_021158345.1 Bacteroidales bacterium | reverse complement strand
GAATTATGTTATACGTATTTTGTTGTCTAAAAGATTTTAGCTACTTTTGTTTTATTCAACAAAAAATATAGTACATATGGCAGATAGTACTATAAATGAACATGATAGCAATAAATAAACATAGCAGTAAATTAGAAATTTGGAGTGTTGAAATGCCAACTGTACAATATTCAAACCGTTATATCAAATATAAAGCAAATGATACATTATTTTAAAAATATTAATAATTAACTTTTATTAGCCATATGAAAAAAAAACTATTTATCTTATTAGGATTGATATTCCTTGTACAAATTTTTTCTTGTACTCAAAGCAATAGCGAGCTAACTGAAAATGCTAAATATGTTAACCCATTTATTGGAACAGGCTCTATTGATAGTTTAAGTCTGTCAGGTAGTAATTTTCCCGGTGCAGTTGTTCCTTTTGGTTTTGTTCAATTAAGTCCTGACACTGATGATTCTCCCGAAGACCCGTGCAGTGGTTACGACTATGCAGACAATAGGATAGTAGGCTTCAGCCATACCCATTTAAGTGGTACAGGCGTGGCAGATTTATTCGACTTTTTATTTATGCCGTTTAGAGGAGAAGAAAGATGGTATCCAAATACTAAAGATGATCAAAAAGGATACAGTTCCTTATTCAATCATAATAATGAAATGGCAACCCCCGGTTATTACAGCGTTTTTCTAAATGATCCACAAATAAAAGTAGAATTATCGGCAACAGAACATTGCGGTATGCACCGTTACACCAGCAAAAATAATGAGCCATTTTCTATCATCGTCGATCTCAATCACTCATTAGATAAAAAAAGACCGTATTGGTCTTGTAGAATTATCAATTCACAAATAAAAATAATCGATGAGCATACTATTGAGGGATATCGTGCCATAACCGGTTGGGCAAATTTACGCCATATATATTTTAGAGCAGAATTTTCAAGGCCTTTCAGCAAATCATTAATTAAAGCAGGCTCAAGAATTTATACAAATGAAAAAATTGCAAATCATCAATACTTAAAAACAATTTTAACTTTTGATGAAAACAATAAAACGCCTTTAACAGTTAAAGTAGGACTTTCGTCAGTAAGTTATGAAGGAGCAAGGAACAATCTAAAAGCCGAAATTCAAGATTTCAATTTTGATAAGGTAAAAAATGAAGCGGAAAATCTTTGGAATAAGGAATTATCAGTCATTGATATTGAAGGAAGCAAAGAACAAAAAGTAATTTTTTATACTTCTTTGTATCACACCTTTATTCATCCAAGTAATATTGCTGATGTAAACGGGGATTATATCGACTGCAATGGAGAATTAAAAAATGCTCCTGATAAAAAGCACTACAGCACATTTTCACTTTGGGATACGTATAGAGCAGCTCACCCATTATATACAATAACACAAGAGAAACGTACCGGCGAGTTTATTAATTCCATGATTCGTCAATATTCCGATTATGGATACTTACCAATATGGCAATTGTGGGGACAAGAAACTTATTGTATGATAGGCAACCATGCTATTCCTGTTATTGTTGACGCCTTCCATAAAAACATTCCAAATGTTGATTACCAGTTGGCCTATAAAGCTATAAAAGCATCTTCCACAACTTCACATCGAAATTCTCCATTTAATATTTTGGATAAATATCAGTATTTCCCTGAAAACTTACAATCGCAATCAGTATCTATTGCTTTAGAAATCGCTTATGATGATTGGTGTGTTGCACAAATGGCCAAAGAATTAGGTTTCAATGAGGATTATAACTACTTCAATAAAAGAAGCAACTATTATAAAAACTTGTTTGACCCAAACATTGGTTTCTTTAGATCAAAAGACAATAAGGGAAATTGGATTGAACCCTTCTCGCCATTAAAATATGGAGGCAACGGAGGTTATCCTTTTACTGAAGGAAATGCCTGGCAATATTTATGGTATGTACCTCAAGATGTGGATGCATTAAAAGAACTTTTTGGAGGAGAAAAACAATTTACAGAAAAACTTAATACGTTTTTTACTTTAGATGCTAAGCCCGAAGATGTAAATGGAAATGCTTCGGGATTTATAGGACAATATGCCCATGGAAACGAACCGAGTCATCATATTGCTTATTTGTATAACTACACCAAAACACCATGGAAATCACAATACTATACCAATAAAATAGTAAAAGAGTTATACTCTTCCACACCATCGGGATATTCAGGTAATGAGGATTGCGGGCAAATGTCGGCTTGGTATATTTTCTCGGCCTTGGGATTTTATCCTGTTAACCCTGCCAATAATGTGTATTGTTTTGGTTCTCCGCAACTTAAAAATGCAAAAATTAATCTAACCAATGGAAAAACTTTTGAAGTTGTTACCATCAATGGAGGAAATGAAAATATTTATATTCAAAAAATTCTCCTTAATGGGAAGCCTTATGAAAAGACTTACATTACCCATAAAGACATAGTTTCCGGTGGAAAAATCGAATTCTATATGGGACCTAAACCTAATAAAAAAATGTCGAAATATGAAAAGCCACCAATGATAGCATTATAACATACTTGGCATAACAGCAAGTCATAGCACATAGCCGCTTAGCATTCAACAAGATAAAGTTCCGAAGTTTCAAGATGAAAATATAAATCAGAGTAAAAAGCGGCTACGTGTTTTGTAAAATTCCGGGAATTTTACAAATTTAAAAATTGACTTCTATCAATTCATTCTCATCAAAATTTACAAAGTTTTCCATAGACGAGAAAAATTTTTAAAACTATATCGTGATATTCCAATAAAAACCCCTTCCCCATTAAATTATCAATAGAGCCATTTTTATAATATGATTTCTAAAAAAATAATTTATATTTGTCGTTCAAAATTTCATGTAAGCCTGTTATTTTGAAATATAATTTTATCAAAAAAACAGCATAAACAATTAAAATTATTAACAAATAAAAAATAACTATGAAGAAAAGATTTTTGTATTCAACACTAAGTGTTGTGTTATTATTAAGTGCAGCTATAAACACAAATGCCTGTACTAATTTTTTGTTCACTAAGGGAGCAACTGTTGATGGGTCAACAATGATAACCTATGCAGCAGATTCGCATGTTTTGTATGGTGAATTATATTACAGACCTGCAATGGATTTTCCCGAGGGTTCAATGTTTGATGTTTACGAATGGGACACAGGTAAATTTTTAGGTAAGATAAAACAGGTAAGACATACATATTCTGTTATAGGCAATATGAATGAATATCAGGTGGCAATTGGTGAAACAACTTATGGTGGAAGAAGCGAATTGCATCATCAGCCTAGCGCAATAATGGATTATGGCGGACTTATGTATATCACTTTACAAAGAGCAAAAACAGCAAGAGAAGCTATAAAAATTATGGGTGAACTTGTTGATGAATATGGTTATTACAGCGAAGGAGAATCTTTTTCTATTTCTGACCCTAACGAAGTGTGGATAATGGAAATGATAGGCAAAGGAAAAGATGAGCACGGAGCTGTTTGGGTTGCACGTTTGGTTCCTGACGGTTATATCTGCGGACACGCTAATCAGGCAAGAATTACAACTTTTCCTCAAGGCAAAAAAAATTCTATAACTTCAAAAAACCTTGATAAAATTTTTGACCCTAAAATTGAATGTGTTTATTCTTATGATGTGATTTCTTTTGCAAAAGAAAAAGGTTATTATAAAGGTAAAGATAAAAATTTTAGCTTTTCAGATACTTATGCTCCTGTAGATTTTAGTGGTGCCCGTTTTTGCGAAATAAGAGTTTGGGCTATGTTCAACAGAGTAAATTCACATATGGCTAAATATTTTGATTATGCTAAAGGAAATGTAAAATATGCTGATGATGAAAATCATTATGCTACTAACCGTATGCCTTTATGGATAAAGCCTGATAAAAAAGTTTCTATTCATGAAGTTATGAACTTGATGAGAGATCACCTTGAAGGCACAGAATTGGATATGTCTAAAGATATTGGAGCAGGTCCTTTTGGTTTACCTTACAGATGGAGAGGCTTAACCTGGAAAGTCGGAGATAATACTTACGTTAACGAGAGAGCCACTTCCACTCAACAAACAGGTTTTTCTTTTATAGCACAGGGACGTTCCTGGATTCCTGACCCTATTGGCGGAATATTTTGGTTTGGCGTTGACGATTCTTACAGCTGTGTTTATGTACCTATGTACTGTGGTATGACAAGAGTTCCTGAAACTTATGCCGTGGGCAATGGTGACATGCTTACATATTCTGATAATTCTGCTTTCTGGATTTTTAACACTGTTTCTAACTTTGCATATCTTAAATATAATGTGATGATTAAAGATATTAAAAAAGTTCAAAATGAATTAGAGACTAAATTTATTGCTTACACTCCTGCTGTTGATGCTGCCGCTGCTGAGCTTTATAAAACCAATAAAGATTTAGCAAGAGAATTTATCACCGACTATTCTTGTAATCAGGGTAATAATACTGTTAAAAGATGGAAAAAATTAGCTCAATATCTTTTGGTAAGATATAAAGACGGTAATGAAATGAAATATAAAGATGGCAAATTTGAAAGAACTCCATATGGCGGCGCTGTTTATCCTAATCAACCAGGATATCCTCAATGGTGGTATAAAGAAATTATTAAACAAACAGGTGATAAATTTAAGTTAAAATAATTTTTTTTTAATTTTTTTGATAATTGATAATGAAAGCTCTTAAAATTATAAAATTTTTTAAGAGCTTTTTTTATATTTGTAAAATCTATAATTCAAAAATATTTTAATCATGATAAAAAAACTTTTTTTAATTATCGTATTTTTAATTGTAACATCTAATATTTTCCCATGTACAAATTATATTGTTACAAAAGGAGCATCAAAGGATGGTTCAGTAATGCTGTTTTATACTTGCGATGGACAATTTTTGTATAATCTGAAATATTATCCTGCCAAAGATTATAAACAGGGTGATTCAACTGAATTCCGATCATGGGGTTCTAACGTAAAAGGAAAAATAAAAGAAGCAGCCCATACATATGCTCATATAGGCTTTCATATGAATGAATATCAGTTGTCAATAGGAGAAACCACCTTTGGAGGAAGAAAAGAACTAATCAACGACACAAAATTTTTACATTATGGTAGTTTGATGCGTATAGCTTTGCAAAGAGCAAAAACTGCACGTGAAGCTATTAAAGTTATGACAGACATAGCAGAAGAATATGGTTATGCCAGCGAGGGAGAGACTTTTTCTATTGCTGATACTGAAGAAGCATGGATTATGGAAATGGTTGGTACAGGTAAAGGTGGCGAGGGTGCTGTTTGGGTAGCTCGCAAAATCCCTGACGGCATGATATGTGCCCATGCTAATATGTCGCGAATTGGTGAATTCCCTTTAAATGACCAGGAAAATTGTTTGTATTCAAAAAATGTTATTTCTTTCGCTATTGAAAAAGGTTATTATAATCCTGATTCAGGAGAACCATTCAGATTTAATGATGCTTACGACCCTATAAATCCAAAACATCTTAGATATTGCGCTACAAGAGTATGGAGCCTTTATAATAAAACTTGTCCTAATTCTAATTTTTCTATTGATTTCAGCAGAGGTGTAAAAAATTCTAAAAGATATCCCCTGTGGATAAAACCTGAAAAAAAACTTTCTTTACAGGATGTGATGAATATTGTCAGAGATCATTACGAAGGTACTGAAATTGATATGACAAAAGGTTTGATAGCAGGACCTTTTGGTTGTCCTAACAGATTAAGACCCTTGGCTTTTAAAGAAGATAGCACTGAATATACCTGGGAAAGACCTGTTTCTACTTATAATGCGGGATTTTCTATTATCAACCAGTCACGTTCATGGTTGCCAAATTCTGTTGGCGGGGTTGTATGGTTTGGTCAGGACGATAATTATACTACCTGCTATCAGCCTTTATATTGTGGAATAAATAAAATTCCCGAAAGCCTTGCTAATGGAGATATGAGAAAATTCTCTTGGGATTGTCAATGGTGGGTGATTAATTTTGTTTCTAATTTTTCTAATTTAAGATATTCGTATATGATTAAGGATATCCAAAAAGTTCAAAATAGTTTGGAAACAAAAATTATTAGCGAGCAGGATTCTATTGTTGAAAAAGCTGTTGATTATTATAAATCAGGTAAAAAAGAAAAGCTAAGAGATTTTCTTACTGAATACTCTTTAAAACAAAGTTCAGAAATATTAAATAAATGGACTGATTTGGCTTATTTGCTTATAAGCAAATACAATGACGGGTTTATAAAAGAAGACGGAAAACCTTACGGCAAACAAGTAGGTTATCCTGATGAATGGAACAAAAAAATTATTAATGACGATCCTGAAAGATATAAAATTCCTGTTTGGAAAAATTAATAAAAATATATGTTTCAAATTTGGAAATTTGCTTTGCAAAAAATAAATGTTTATATTTGCAAATCAATAAATTGTTTATAGCTAATAATCACTATTTTTTGTTATTGTTTTTCCCTGTTTTGCCTTGCAAATATCAGATTATGAATATATTCAATAACAAAAAATTTAAAAAAAATATTATACGTTTTAAAATATTAAAAACTAAAATTAAATAAAAAATTATGGAAAAAGAAACCCCAATGCAAAAGAAAAAAATTAATACTAGTGTTTACAAAATTATTATTGCTTCACTTGGTATTATTGTATTAATATTAGCGTATGTGTTAATCAATACAAATAATAAAAACAAAGAACTTTTATCAGAGAAAGAAGAGCAAAGACTTGAATTAAAACAAGAGCTTGATTCTTTAATTGTTCAACACGAAAACATCAAAATAGAATATGGTGAATTATCCGAATCTCTTAAAGTTAAAGATAGTATTATTAATAAAAATGCTCAGGAAATTAAAAAGCTCCTTGACACTAAATACAGATACTATCTTGTTAAGAAAAAATTAAATAAATTAAGAAAAATTTCACAAAATTATCTACATCAAATTGATTCATTATACACAGTAAATAAAGAGCTTAAAAATGAAAATATTAAGCTTACTAAAAATTACAAAAAAGAGCAGTTAAAAAATCAGGAATTAAGTAAAATAAAAGAAGTTTTATCTGAAAAAGTAAGCACTGCATCAATTTTAAAGACCTATAATGTAAAAGCTCAAGGTATTCACTTAAGAGGAAGAAAAAAAGAAGTAAAAACCTATAAAGCCAGAAGACTTGATAAAATTAAAGTTGTTTTTACTCTTGCTGAAAATAAAATTATTCCTGCAGGTAAAAGAACTATTTATGTACGTATTGCTCAACCGGATAAAGCTATTTTAGCTAAAGGTAAAGGCGATAAATATTCTTTTGACTTTAAAGGTGAAAAATTACAGTATTCTATTAAAAAAGAAATTAATTATGAAAATGAAGCCTTAGAGATTACATTATATTGGATTAAAAATTTCTCTAAAAAACCTATTATGCCAGGTATTTATACTGTTTCTTTATTTTGCGGAGATAACCTTATAGGAGAAACACATCTTGAATTAAAATAATTTTTCATAATATAATAATTATAAAAGGGGATTAGTATTTTTTTTTTACTAATCCCCTTTTATGTTTTATTAAAAGTATTTATGGTATTATTTTTTATTATTTTTGTAAATAGAATAAATCATTTTAAAATAAATTGATATGAAGTTTGTATTATTAATGTTTGGTTATCAGGAGATAGTAATTATTTTAATAATAGTTTTAATACTCTTTGGCGGGAAAAAAATTCCCGAGTTAATGAAAGGTCTGGGAAAAGGTGTAAAAAGTTTTAAAGAGGGTATGAATGGAGAGGATGAGGAGGAGGAGAATAATAATAATAAAAAAACCTGAAGAAAAAAAATAAAATTTTGATAAGATGCTTTGGTTATTTCTTAGTCAATATCAATAAATCATCCATACTTATGCCGAAAACAGATACTAACTAATGTTTGTAAAAACCCATTAATGATATTAACATTTTATATCAAACATTAATTACCTGAAAAATTATATTTAATAGTCAACTTGTCTTAAATAACAATTTTTTATTTTTTAGTACACAATGTCAAACAACCGGAAAAATAAAATATTTATACAAACAAAAATTTTATTAGACAAGAAAAAGACATCCTGTGTTGATATTGTAGAATCTTTCCTCAAAAATATTAATGAAAATAATCACCTGAATGCTTTTATAGAGGTTTTTGCTTCAGAGGCAAGGGAAAAAGCTGTTGAAATAGACAAAAAAATAAAATTTTCTAAAGCAGGGAAATTAGCAGGTATGATTGTCGGCATAAAAGATAATATTTTATACAAAAATCATAAATCTTCTGCTGCTTCGAAAATGCTTGAAAATTTTATCTCTCCTTATAATTCTACTGTTGTTAAAAGGCTTATTGATGAAGATGCAATAATAATAGGCAGGTTAAACTGCGACGAGTTTGCTATGGGCAGCTCAAACGAGACATCATATTTTGGCAAAGTATTAAATCCTGTTAATAACAAAAAAGTTCCGGGAGGTTCTTCAGGAGGAGCGGCAGCAGCTGTAAAAGCAGGATTATGCCACATTGCTTTGGCTACTGACACCGGTGGTTCTGTTCGCCAGCCTGCATCATTTTGTGGTGTCATCGGATTGAAACCAACTTATGGTAGAGTATCGCGCTACGGATGTATTGCCTATGCTTCTTCATGCGACCAAATAGGAATTATAGCAAATAATATTTCAGATATTGCAATTGCTTTAGAAATTATAGCAGGCAGAGATGATTTCGACAGTACTGTTTCTTCTTTATCAGTACCGGAATATTCAAAATTTGAAAGACTATCATCTAAAGAAAAAAAAATTAAAATTTCTTACATCAAAAATTGTCTGAATAATAAAAACCTGAATTCTGAAATTAAGAATAAGTTTTTAAAAACAATAAAATCTCTTAAAGAAAAAGGCTTTGAAATAAAAGAAAGAGAATTTCCTTTATTAAAATATTTAGTTCCTGTTTATCAGATAATAACATCAGCAGAAGCATCTTCAAATCTGTCACGTTACAACGGTGTTAACTATGGTTTTAGAAGCAATGACATCAATGATGTTGACAGTTTATTTACAAAATCCCGCACACAAGGTTTTGGCAAAGAAGTGAAGAGAAAAATTATGCTTGGCACCTTTGTCTTGAGCTTAGAATATTACGAAAAATACTATGAAAAGGCTCAAAAACTAAGGCGGATGATATTGGATGAGATAGATAAAATTTTATCTGATTCTGATTATATTTTGCTGCCCACAACACCTACACCTGCTTTTAATATTGGCGAAATAAAAAAACCTGTAGAAATGTATATGCAGGACATTTTCACTGTTTTGGCAAATCTCACAGGCAAGCCTGCAATTTCAATACCTTTGTATTTGAATTCCTGTAATATGCCTTTTGGTATGCAAATTATTGCTGATAGCTTTAGAGAAAATAATTTATTTGAATTTTCTAATTTTTTGCTGAATGATATACTTAATGATAAATAAAACATTATTTTTGCACTATATTATACGAATAATATATTTTAATAGTTATAATAATAAATTTTAACAAGAAGTTTTATGAATTATAAGTCCCTGTTTATTACTATTTTCTTATTTGGATTTACTAATATTTGTTTATCTGATAATTATTTTAATTCAGATACTATTACCCGGCAAAAAGTTTTTTCATTTTCCGATACATTGGTTTCAGCTGAACAGGATACTATCATTAATGACACTTTAATATCCTCAATGCTTGATAGCCTGGTCAGTCATAATTATTTTGATAAGATAAGCTTCAATTCAGATACAGCATATAAAAATAAATATAATTTTTCTGAGGGTGAAATTCCTAAATACTCTGATTCTGTTTATTATGAAAGGATATATGATTTAGATGTAAATACACCCATAAAATTAGAATATAATTTTTATGTGAAGAATTTTATCAATCTGTATGCAGTGCGCAAAAGAAAGCTTACATCCAAAGTATTGGGGTTATCCAAACTTTATTTTCCAATGATAGAAGCGCAGCTTGACAGATTTGACATGCCTTTGGAGCTGAAATATCTCGCAATAGTTGAATCGGCATTAAATCCAAATGCAAGGTCCCGGGCAGGAGCAACAGGTATGTGGCAGTTTATGTATGCAACAGGGAAGGAATATGGTTTAAAGGTAAGCTCTTTTGTTGACGACAGAAGAGATCCTTACGAATCTACTGTAGCAGCCTGTCGTCATTTAAAAGATTTGTATAATATTTATCACGACTGGCTTTTAGCTATGGCAGCATATAATTCCGGCGGAGGAAATGTAAATAAAGCTATCAGAAGGTCAGGAGGAAAAAGAAATTTTTGGGCTATCAGAAGATATCTCCCCAGAGAAACAAGAAGCTATGTTGCAGCTTTTATTGCTGTAAATTATGTTATGAATTATTACGAGGAACATAATATCAGACCGACAATACCTTCATATATTGATTACACCATTGATACTGTTACTATTACTGATGTTCTGTCATTTAAACAGATTTCCGAGAAAATTAATGTGCCTGTTTCAGAACTTAAATTTTTCAATCCTTCTTTTAAAAAAGGTATTATCCCTGCTATAAAAAACAAAAAATATATCTTAAGATTACCCTCACAATATATTAATGCTTATGTTGATGTTGAAAAAGATATTTATAACTATGAAACTAAAAAAGGCTTAAACAGAGAAAAGGTGCTGGCTGAGATTAAAAAATTTAATGACAGACAAATTCACAGAGTAAGAAGAGGTGAAAATCTTGGAATTATTGCACGACGCTATCATTGTTCTGTTAGAAATCTTAAATCGTGGAATAATCTGAGAAGCAACTTGATACGCCCGGGACAAAAAATTGTTATCTATCCTAGAAATTATTCTTATCATTCTAAAAAAAGTAGATCCAAGTCAACATATAAAGACTCAAAATATTTATATTATATTGTCAGAAAAGGTGATACTCTCTGGGATATTGCTAATAAATATAAAGGCGTAACAATTACAAAAATTAAACGTTTAAATAATATTAGAAACGCAAAATCTTTGAAACCGGGACAAAAAATTAAAATAGCCGTTATTGCAGGATAGTATTGTAGAAATAATTTAGGCTGTTTTAATGTTTAATAATTTGATTTTTATTTAAATAATTTAATTAACCTAAAAAATATAATCCTGTTTATGAAAACAAAAACAATTTTATTAAGTATTTTCCTTTTCTCAAATTTTTTAATATTTCAATCTTGTACTTTTAACGACAGGGAAACCGGTTTGCCAAGGTCGTCCGGTAAAACTTCCGAGCTATTAGTCATAGCAAAAAAAGCAAGGTGGGACTCATATATTGGAGATAGTATTTCTAATTTTTTTGGACAAACACAATTAGGCCTTCCACAGGATGAACCAATTTTTGATGTTGTTTGTCTTGATCCTAAAGTTCTTGCTGACAAGATGTTTAAACAACATCATAACATTTTTATTGTTGATATTAATCCAAAATTAAAAAAAGTATCTATTGATAATAAAAAGAACTTCTGGGCATCACCTCAAAGAATTATTAAAATTGCAGCTCCTTCTGACACTGCCTTTTTAAGGGTTTTTGAAAAGAATAAAGAAAATCTTTTATATCTTTTTTTGAAAAATGAAAGAATAAGAACTCAAAATACTTTAAGCGCTTTTGAAGATGCTTCAATCAGAAGAAAATTAAAGAAAAAATATCATCTGTCAATGAAAGTCCCGGGAGGCTCATACATTGCAAAACAAGAAAAGAATTTTGTGTGGATAAGAAAAGAACCGCAAAAATATAGTTTGGGAATATTAATTTATTATTCTAAATACACTGACACTCTCGCTTTTAAATTGGAAAATATTATTGCTAAAAGAGATTCAGTAACAAAAAAATATATACCCGGCTCTGTAAAAAATTCTTATATGACAACTGCCAAATTAGTAAAACCAACATCTAAAGTTGTTAATTTCAATAATTTATATGCTGTTGAAGTTCGTGGCTTATGGGAAGTTGAAAATGATTTTATGGGAGGACCGTTTTTAAGCTACACTCTTGTGGATGAAATTAACAATAGAATTGTTACAGCCGAAGGTTTTGTTTATGCTCCTAATGTTGATAAAAGAGACTATCTGCTTCAGTTGGAAGCAATATTATATACTCTGAAATTTGAAAAAGAAACTGAGAATAAATAATTTTAAGCTTTGAACCAAGAGTTTTACTCATTGGTTTTTGATGGTTTTCTATTTCAATTATTTTTCTGTGATTCTATCAAACTAACCTGTCAGCGTACATAGTTCCTGACAGATTTAAAAAAGTTTTTATATATCTAACCTGAACAGGTCTGGCGACGCTGTCAGATTATTCCAGCTTATAATGCTTAAATGTTTAAGAACAATTAAGTGTCAGTTAATAAAGGATTTATCATAAACAATATTTTGTTTTTGCTTAAAAAATGTTTTGTATTTTATCATTTAAGCATTTTTCAATAATCCACTAAATTCGTGATAATACCCTATATTATAAAAATCTTTATTCCCCTCGTTCATGATTTATGATTTTAAAATTATTTTTTCTTTTAAGGGTACAATATTTGTTTTAAATTTGTAATAATCATTTAAAAAAAACCTCATGACAGCAAAAAAAAAAATTACTATAAGTTTTATTATACTATTAATATTTTCAGGTTTTAATCTAAGTGCACAGAATGTTTATCCTGAAAAGTGGAAAGATGTTGAAATAAAAATCAACGAAGGCTTGCCAAAATCAGCTCTAAAAATTGTTGACGAAATTTATTCTGATGCTAAAGCTGAAAAAAATTATCCCGAGATAATTAAAACATTATTATATAAATTTAAATTGATATCGGGATTTCAAGAAAATTATTTTGAGAAATCAATTAATAAAATCAATAATGAACTTATCACAGCTGAGGCTCCTGAAAAGCAAATTTTGCATTCCATTGTCGCTGAAACATACTGGAAATATTATCTTGCAAACAGATATAAATTATTAGACAGAACTGCTGTTGCAGATTATGACGAAAAGGATATCAATACCTGGCCTGCTCAAAAATTATTTGACATTATAAATAAAAATTATCTTTTGTCATTAGAAAATCCCGAAAGCCTGAAATCTGTTGATTTGAAATCTTTTGATAACATTTTAATTCAAAAAACAGACTCTAAAAAATTCAGACCTACATTATACGATTTTCTTGCTCACAGAGCTGTAAATTTTTTCTCAAATACTGAATCCAGCATCTTAAAACCTGCTATTAATTTTTATCTTGACAATGAAAATTATTTTAAGGAAAACACTGATTTTGTAAAATATAATATCCCTGAAAAAAAAGTATTTTCAAATAAATATTATGCTATAAAAATATTGCAGGATTTAATAAAATTTCATCTTAACGATGAAAATCCCTGTGCTCTTGTTGATGTGGATTTAAAAAGATTATTTTTTGTAAAACAAAATTCAATTATTCAAAATTCCGACAGCCTTTATCTTAATGCTCTTATTAATCTGAAAAATAAATATGAAAATTATCCTTCATCAGCAGATGTTTCCTACGAAATAGCAAAGGAATATTATAATAAAGGACAATTATACCGCCCTTTAAATACTGATAGTTATCATGAAGAAAAATATAAAGAAGGATTTAAAAAAGCCGAAAAATATTGCAGAAAAGCTATTGAAGATTTTCCGGAATCTACAGGAGCTACTAACTGTAAGTTATTGTTAAAAAATATAAAAAAGAAAGAATTAAAGCTGACCTTGAATTCTGTTAATACTCCCAACAAGCCTTTTCTGTCTTTGATATCTTATAAAAACGTTTCAGATATATATTTAAGACTTATCAAAATTTCGCCTGAAAAAGATATGGTTTTAAGACAAAAATTAAATAATCAGGAATTGATAAAGGAATATTTAAATATTCCTGTTCTTAGGACTTGGTCGGAAAAATTACCTGATGACAATGATTTTCAAGCTCATAAAGCAGAAATAAAAATCCCTGAATTAAAATCTGCTTATTATATTTTACTTCTGTCGGATGATGAAAATTTTGATGTTTCAAAGTCTGTTATTGCTTATAACCGGTTTTTTGTTTCTAACATCAGTTATATCTCAAATAATGCAGAAAACGGCAGCATAGAATTTTATGTCCTTGACAGAATAAAAGGCTATCCTTTGAAAAATGTAAAAATTGAAACTTTCTACAAAGAATATAATTATAAAAACAGAAGCAATGAATTTAAAGCCTGGAATAATTTTAATACAGACAAAAAAGGATATTTCAGGATACCTCAGTTGCCTGCCAAAACAAATTCAAAATCTTTTTATGTAAAATTTATAAATGACAGTGATACGTTAATCTCTGATAATTTTTTCTATCAATATCCATATATAGAAAGAAAACAAAAAACACAAACCAAAACATTTTTCTTTACTGACAGGGCAATCTACAGACCCGGGCAAACAATTTATTTTAAAGGAATAATTTTAGAAAAAGACGGATCAAAATATCAAATCAAAACAAAAGAAAAAACCTCTGTTATTTTTTATGATGTCAACGGGAAAGAAATATCAAAATTAAATTTACTTACCAATGATTACGGTTCTTTTAATGGTTCTTTTATTTCTCCTTCAGGCTCGTTGAACGGCAGAATGAGAATTTCGAATAAAACAGGAAATATCAGTATTTCTGTAGAAGAATACAAACGCCCGAATTTCCAAATAAGTTTTGATAAAATTGATTCTTTATTCAAATTAAATAGCCTTGTCAGCATAAAAGGCAAGGCATTATCTTTCACAGGAAACAGTGTTAGCAATGCCAAAGTAAAATTTAATGTTGTCCGTAAAGCCAGATTCCCCCGTAACT
>JAGGUV010000003.1 GCA_021158345.1 Bacteroidales bacterium | reverse complement strand
TGCCGTTGATATTTCTAAGTTCTTTGTAAAAAGGAGGTTGATAATAATAGCCTGTTGAAAACCGGAAAAC
This sequence comes from Bacteroidales bacterium, assembly GCA_021158345.1. GTDB lineage: Bacteria > Bacteroidota > Bacteroidia > Bacteroidales > AUK083 > AUK083. The sequence goes on along the minus strand of JAGGUV010000003.1, from coordinate 4,596 downwards.
AATATTATTATTCCATTTTGGCTGATATGAAATTGTTGCTCTCGGACTTAAAAGAAAATCTTTGTTAACATCCCAGTAATGAGCTCTTAATCCAATAGTTAAAAATAATTTTGTACTGTCACCATCCAAATCCCAGGAATTTTGCACAAAACCTGTATATCTGTTTGACGATAAATTGTGATTTGCTTTTACAAGATTGTTTAGTGTTAGAGGATAATCGGGCTGAACAAAAGGATTTGTATAACCAACAGAATCAGGATGATGAGGCAAAGAATATCCTGCTGAGTCAATCATTTCCCACTCATTCATTTCATCGTCAATAACTTCTCTTTGATATTTAGCACCCCATTGTAAAACATTATTATTAAAGTTATATATACCTTTATGTTCAATATTAAAAACATTGGCATCAAAATAATTACGTGCATGATTGATATGTGTTCCAATACCGCTACTTTCAACAGCTTTACCATATTCGTCATCGCCAAAGCCTGTTTCAAGTAAGCCCATCCAGTATTGTCCCTGAGTGTCGAAAGTTTCTTTTTCTTTAGTTTGAAAAAGTGAAGTTATAAATTTTAAATTAAGGTTTTTGTTGACTTTATAATCGGTAGTAAAAGCGCCGAGGTAATTATTAAATTCATCAACTTCCTGTCCGTCGAAATAAATTCTTAACTGATAAGCCTGATTAATTGTTCCAAAAGAAGTCTCTCTGGTTTCAGGCACTAATTTATATTTATTTCTGGCAAAATATCCGAGGAAAGAAAATTCAAGGTTTTCGTTTACCTGATAAGAAAATAAAGACTGAAAATCGGAAAAGGAAGGTTTATACTCACCTTTTGTTTCAAGGCTGTTTAACACATATTGATTAGATTTTTGTCTGATGCCGATAAGATAAGAAAATTTATCATTATCAGAAGCGCCTTCGACATGAGCAGAGCCACCGAGCAAGCTGATGCCAAAGGAGGCAGCAAAAGATTTAGGCTTTTTATATTTTATGTCAAGAACCGATGACATTTTATCGCCATATTTAGCATCAAAGCCACCAGCAGAAAAAGAAATAGAAGAAACCAAATCGGAATTCAAAAAGCTAAGTCCTTCTTGTTGTCCCGAGCGAATTAAAAAAGGACGGTAAATTTCAATGCCGTTAACATAAATAAGATTCTCGTCGTAATTTCCGCCACGAACAGAATATTGTGAACTTAACTCATTATTTGAGGCAACACCCGGTAAAGTTTTTATAAGGCTTTCAATTCCAGAGCCTGATATTCCGGGAATTACTGATGCTTGTTTGGGATTTATCCGCTTAATATTTAATGTTCGTATTTTTCTGTCTCTTACAGTAAATTCATCAAGATTTGTTGTTAATGGGAATAATTTTATATTGATTTCTTTTTTTTGATTTGTTTTTAAAAATAATTTAATTATTTCTTTTTTAAAGCCTACAAAAGAAATAATTACACTAATATTTTTATTGGCAGGCACTTGCATTTCGAAATAACCTTTAGTATTAGTAATAGTCCCGCCGCTATGTCCTAACAAGGAAATGTTTACTAAATCCAATGGTTTATTAAAATTATTAATTATTGTGCCGTAAATTAATGCTTTTTCCTGTGAAGAAACATTTATACTAATTAATAGTAAAATAAATATGAAAACTCTTTTTAATGTATGCATTAAAAATTAATTAATTGGCTGATATTTTCAATAATTATAAACCGAAAATATTATTTATTATTGTAGTATAAGAAATTATTTTTTCTTTTTTTTAATTTTGAAATCCCCGTTTCTCCATGCTTTAATAAATTTAGCCCATGCAAAAGGGTTTAATAAATTATTAGGAGGTGGCTGTCCTGCATAATATAATTTGTCAACCTGTGAATTAATGTAGTTTCTGTAGTTCATGCTACCATCCATTTTATAGTTTGCAGCTCTTTCTTTTATTTCCTCAATAGCGAGATTTCTGTGAGCTCTTTCAATGTCATCATCAGGAATATCAAGGTTAAGAAAAGCTTCTTTAAATCTCTCTCTTGATGGCCAAGGATATATTGCTGCAACAGGTAAAACAATTGTGTCGGAGGTCATTACCTGAACCATAGAATACCTTCTTTTTTTTATTGTGTCAGGAATAATAAATAAGGCCCTTTTGAATCCCATTGCTGAAAATAATATGGTGTCGTTTTTTTGTGCTACAAACGAAAAATATCCTCTATAATCACTTACAGTACCTCTTTTTGTATTTTTGATGAAAATATTTGTGAATGATACAGGTTGTAAACTATCGCCATAAACTACTATCCCTGAAAATTGAACTAAATCAGTATCCGGTTTTATTTCCTGTGCTGATAATGATGTAACACAAAGAAATAAGAATATTGGAATAATTATTTTTATAGATATTTTCATTAAAAATTTATTGCTTATTGATAACAAAGTTTTCAAAGGTAAATATTTTTAAAAAATAAAAATAAAAATTAACATTTATTAACTCTTAAAATTTTTGATAAAAATATTTTTCAAATTTTATTATTTTTTGATTTAATTTTTTTTCAATGAATTTTGTTTCAAACTTCTCAACTTTGAGTCCACTCCGAAAAGTGTTTTTAGACAAAATTAACAGGATTTATATGATTTTTGGAAAATGTAAAACATTAATTATCAACAATATAATTTTAATGGATCTATATGCATTTTTGAAAACAGGGTTTTCGGAGTGGAATCAACTTTAGAAATTTAGAAAATAGATAACACTATAAATAAAGGCTTTCGGGAACTCAATAGTTTTTTTGAAAATAATTGCTTTTTTATTCCGGATAACTATCTGTATTACATTTATGATTTTTGGTATTATTAATATAAAGCATTAATTTAGGTTAAGATTATATTTAAAAGACAAAGTACAGACTTTAAGGATATTAATAAAAATATTTACAGAAATAATTGCTTTTTTAATAAAAAAAATTATACCTTTAAAGGTTCTTTTTTTAGAAAACTAATTTTAAAATATTATTAGAACATACAAGAATAAAACTAAAAAAATTATGAAAACAAAAAAAATACTTATTAAATTAATTGGAATACTCATGTTGTTGCAGCAATTTGATATGCAAGCACAGGAGTATTTCCCCTTTCCGCAGGATAGTGCCGTATGGTATTCCGTTTACCAATGGCCGGCTCCTTATCCTCCCTATATTTATTATCGAACATATAAGTACGAAGCCAAAGGTGATACGATTATAAACGATTTTGAGTATACTAAATTGTATTGGTCTCCAGTCAATGATTCAGATAATAAATCAGGATATGAAGGTGCCTACCGGGTTGATATAGAAAATGATAAAGTATATTTTATAGATTCTTACTATAATACTGAATCATTATTATATGATTTTTCATTAGTACCTGGTGACACAATTACTATCTCTGGAACAGATTATGATCCATTTAATCTGGTTTGTTTAGATACAACAACAATTTTAATTAATGGAGTTCCTCATAAAAAACTTTTAGTGTATTCCTATTTATCCAATGGAACAGAATGTTATACTAATTGGGTAGAAGGTATCGGAAGTTTGCGAATGCCTATTGAAACCGATGAGTTTTGCGCTGGTTTTTTTGAATGGATGTACGACTTAACCTGTTTTTTTTATAAAGACGAACAAATATATGAATGGGAAGAGAACCCGTATTTCGAAGGATGTATAGGTACAAATGTAGGAATTGAAAAATGCGAGAATGAGAAATCCTTTGCAGTAATACCCAATCCTGTAGCCGGGACATCACACTTAGTTTGTAATACATCAAACAATACTTTGTTTGATTATCAGATTATTGATGTAAACGGAAATGTTTTGCAAAGCGCATTAGGTGTTAAACCTGATGATATCTTAATACAGAACAGTCATTTTTCTAATGGGATTTATTTATTACGCTTATACTCTCACAATATTAAACAATACTTTTCAATTAAATTTATAATCAATTAAAACCTAATATTATGAAACGAAAAACTTTATATTTTTTTATTTTATGTAATTTTGTTTACTCAATAACATTTGCACAAAATTACATCCCATTTCCTGACTCCGGTGGAATATGGAAAGAGACCTACTGGTGGCAACCAAGCCCCTTTTTTTATAATGGGATTGGGGATACATATCTCGAAGGAGATACAGTTTTTAACGACACAGTATATCATAAAATTTATAATCTGAGGCGTGATGTGTTTTGCTCCGATATTATAATAAGTGGACCTGAATATGATGGAGCACTAAGGGAGGATACAATAAATAACAAAGTTTATTATAGATGGAGTAACTATGCCGGAGAAAAATTGCTTTATGATTATACACTACAAGTAGGTGATACTTTACCCTTAGAGATGGGTTGGTTTAGTCCTTATTATGGAGTTTATGTAAAATCAATAGATACTATTATTACATTTGATGGTGAACACAGACGGGTTTGGCATCTCGATTACAAAGAAGACCCATCCCTTGGATGGCCACAAATAATTGAGGGCATTGGTTCTACGTCAGGTTTGTTAGGAAATATTGAACCCGATTTTGAAGGCTGGAATGAATTACTATGTTTTTCGAT
>JAGGUV010000134.1 GCA_021158345.1 Bacteroidales bacterium | reverse complement strand
TCTATAAAGTCGGGGAAAAACAATTTTTTTACACTTTTTATAAAATCATTTTTTTGAATTTATAAAAATTTATAAAAAATGTTTATTATTTAGTTTGAGACTAAATAATTTCTATTTTTTAGTTTTTTTTATGTAATAATTCTTTTTTGACATAGCTATCTTGTTAATTAATAGATTATTACCGATTTTTTTATGTTCTATTTTTATTTTAAATCTGCAAAAATATGCATGGTCATTACTCGTATATTATAGGCAATGACACTCCACAATACTTTTGACTTGAAATGTTTAAACCCTTTCCAGGTTACCTTACGCAAATTAAAACCTCGCTTCAAATTTGATATTATTGCTTCCATACCACTTCTCTACTTTTTTAATCTTGTTATCATATTCAAACTACTTGCAATATTATTTAAACTACCAACTATTTTATTGAAAACGATATTCTTAATCTCTTTTTTTTTGAGCGAATTCACTATTTGCCTTACTCGCATATCCGCCATCTGTACATGATGACACAGGGATTTTGTTGTTTCGTTTTTAAGTTCGCTCCAAGTTAAACATATTTTTCAAATTGTCAAAAAAACATTAACTGCGGCATGCATTATGAGCTGCTGTTAGAAACTGTGCATTATTTATCAGATACAATTATTTTTTTCTCAGATATTTCATCTCCTATTTTTACCTGAATAATATATACATCCGGTTTTAAATCACTCATATTCAATGTGGTTTTTGTTCCTGCAAATTTCTTATGCTTTTTTAACATCATTAATTTATCATATATCCTTACTTCAATCAATTTATCTTGATTTACTTCTTCTTCGTTATCAATTTCTATTGTTAAAATGTTGCTTGTTGGGTTTGGATAGGATTTAAAACCCATACAATTTACTTCTACTAATAATTCTGCCCTTTGTGAGCCACAAATATTACTCATTGTGTAATATATCCAACCCATACCTGAACCTGAAGCTTGAACCATACAATGAGTACCATTACTAGGTCCTATAATACTTAAAGGTTCTGTTACTGACCATTGAGGGTTAATAATTGAACATGGATCTCCATGAGCGCTATAAAAATAGTGACAGCCACATTCAATTTCTGAATCTCCTATTATTGTCAGTAGACATGGTTCACCTATCTGAACAGACTTGTTCGCAAGTTTTAAGCTTTGTCCGGATGGTGCTATTATTGAAGCATTAATATATCCTGTACCTGATGGACCAATTACTTTAAAAGAAGCAGAAAGACCTGATGATGAAGTATAAAGTAGATTAGGGCTATTATTCCAGGAAATTGAATAACCTGCAACTAAGTTATTTAATGAAAATGTATAATTTCCGGTGCATAGTGTCGATAGTCCTTCAATATGCGGTAATGCAAGTGTTTGAACTGACGCATTGCTGCTCCTGTCCGATGGTCCTACATTACTTAAAGCAATGACATTGAAATAGCTAGTAGTATTTGGAATCAAATTATCAATAATGTATGAATTAGTTGTTATGGGTGAAGTATTTAATATAGTATTTTTGTTATCTTTAAATAAATATACGTTATATCCTGTGGCACCATCAGATTCTGTCCAAGAGAGAGTTGTTTCAATATATGTTGTATTGGAAAATGTAAGGTTTGTTGGTTTGGCAGGTGCAGTAGTGGCTGTAATTTCCTTAGTTTTTGAGTTCCCTACTAAATCTGTAGCTTTTACACTTACTTTATAATTTGTATTTGAAGCGAGACTGGTAAATGTATAATAATTATTATCTGTGGCTTTGAATGTTTTACTTTCTTTGATGGTACCATTCGGATTTTTTAGAACAACCTTGTAATTTTTTATTCCAAGAAATCCCGAAGATAAATTAACACTAGTATATTCACTTGAGCGGTCATCAAAACTGCTCTACGAATTGACAAAAATAGTAGTACTTGTCTGGTCAATAAAAAACGTAGGCGTATGAGGTAACGAATTATCAACAATAATGGTTTGAGCAGTATAATCGAAAGAGTGGTTATTACCATCTTTATCATAAGCATTAAAGCTTAACCATAGTATATAATCTCTATCCTCGGCATTAGATGGTACATTAATGGTTAAAAGAAAGTTTTTTGATTGTGCAGGAAAAATACTCTGGCTATTATTGTCAATGCTTACCCATGACTCAACTTCCCCCATTGCATTTTTTACAATAGAGACCGTGCAGGTATCCTGCCTGTTGTTTTTTACATTAATCTGGAATTGGTGGCTGTTGCCTGCCTTAAGCGGTGTGATTAAGCCACCATAGTTATCTGTTGATTTAATCGTTACAGTAAAATCCTGGGCGGAAACAAGCCCTGTTGTTGACAATAAAATAGTCAATACGCATAAGTAATCAAATAATTTTTTCATAGTTTAAAAAAATTTTAGTTGTTATTGAAATTTGTTATAAATATTAATTATTTTCTTTTATTAGCCGTATGGAATAGCCATTAGTCTTATAATTTATTCCCTTCCATACTTTTGAATCGCAAAAATACAGATAAAGAAAACCAACCTTTGTTTCATTGTATTCAGATGAGGTCCACCAAACTCCATAAAACCCGATAAACCCGATATCATTAGATAAGTATCTAAATCCCCCCGGAAGTGCAGTAAAACCACTACTGTTGTCAGATTCAAAAGGGTCTTCCCAGTGAGTATTTCCAACCTCTTTTAATTTGTTGCTGGCAATTGTATCTCCACCAAGATAATTAAAAAGAATACTCCAATCCATTACTGTAGGAACATGCCAGCCTTTTGGTGCAAGCTGCCTGCTGTCTGCCACTGCATACCAGTTATACAGGCGACCATAAGTAGCAATAGTATCTAAACTATTAGTGTTGTTGTAATTGCAGTAGGCACCTGTGCTTAAATTATTCCACTCTGTATTATCGGTTACATTTGGTAAAGTATCACCATTTTGGTAGTGTATGGTGCGCAGATTTTCAGCCATCCATGTTTGGTTGCCAATAATAATTGTTTTATATACATTTCCATCAATGTCCGTAACAGTTCCATAGGTTTTATCATAATTAAAAACTGCTGTTGTTTTTCCATTTAGTGGGTTATCAGGTATTTGTGGTTTGTCTTTTTCGCAAGCTACGCTATTGATTAAAACAAAAACAATTAAAATTAATACTGTCTTTTTAATTTTCATCATCTTTAACATTATTTTAAATTTTTAAAATTTATAGTAATACAATTTCATTGTTCCTAACTAATATGATTTACTGTCATTATATTGTTCTGCTTTTTTATGTTGGACTTTTGTTTTGCATTGTTTCTAACTTCTAAATATACACTACACGCTATATTTCGCCTTTGTCCGTTGTAATGTATCTTGTTAACATACGAGTGTCTGTCTATAAAGTCAGCAAAAAACAAATTTTTCACCACTTTTTATAAAATCAATTTCATGAATTTATAAAAAATAATGAAAAATAAATCAGGAATTTAACACAGTATCTAATTAGAATTTAATTACTAATTAAAAATTCGATGTGTAAATGTATAAAAAAAATTAACTTTAAAAAGTTACCTTAAAAAAAATTTTAATTAACTGATAATTTTAAGCTTTGCATATTTTAATAAGAGAGTTTTTTGGCCACAGTCGTTAAAATTAATAATAGCTTTTTTATTTGAATTAACACCTTCAACACTAATCACTTTTCCAATACCAAAACGATTATGTTCCACCTGGATACCATCTGTAATATTAGCTGTTTCGGAATTTTTTGTGACAGTCGTATTGTTGATAGAGCTAATCTTTTTTAACCTGGTATTAGTTTTAATATTTGTCTTATTAAAACTGTGATAGTTTTTAGTTTTAAATGCAGTATTTGCAGATGTAGCGTAATGTTTATCAGTATTAATAAAATTTGATTTCTTATTAATAGGTATGTCAATATATTTCTCATTTATTTCTTTGATAAATCTGCTTGGAGTGGTATAAGTTACGTTACCCCATCTGTATCTTGTGTTTGCATACGATAAAAAGGCTTGTTTTTGTGCTCTTGTCAAAGCAACATAAAACAATCTTCGTTCTTCTTCTAATTCTTTTTCTGTGTCTAATGAGAGTACTGACGGGAATAGGTTTTCTTCTAATCCAACAATGTAAACATAAGGAAATTCCAGCCCTTTTGCAGAATGTATAGTCATAAGAGTTACTGTATCGGAAGCATTTTTGTCGTCATTGTCAGCATCAGTCAGTAAAGCAGTGTCCTGGATAAATTCATCTAATGTTCGTAACAAATTATTGTTGTCATCGTGATTTGGCTCATTTTTTTTTGAATCTCCAATATTGATATTGTCTTCTGCTCTTTTTGAAAAATCTTTAATAGTATTCAGCAACTCTTCAATATTTTCGTATTTGCTGATGCCTTCGGGAGTTTTATCCTGATACAATTCTTTAGTGATTGTTGAAGTGGAAGCTATTGTTAAAGCCAGATCATAAGCATTTGTATCTTTTAATTTAGAAGCAAAGTCTTTTATCATTGCTGCAAAATCGGATATTTTTTTTATCGCACCTGAATTGATATTAAGGTCGTAATCAGAAATATTATTAATAATATCCCAGAGTTTTATATTTGAGCTTTTTGAGAGAGCAGATATTCTATCCAAAGTGGTTTTGCCAATACCGCGTTTAGGATAATTAATAACTCTTAAAATAGCTTCTTCATCGTATGGGTTAACAGTTAGCCGGAAATATGCCAAAAGATCTTTTATCTCTTTTCTTTGATAAAAAGAAACGCTGCCATATATTTTATAAGGTATATTTTGTTTTCTCAAAGCTTCTTCAAAAGCCCTCGATTGTGCATTTGTCCTGTATAATATTGCAAACGCAGTGTTTGGTTCCTGATTTTTTAATTTTAAATCATATATTGAGTTTACAATCTGATTGCTCTCGTCAGCCTCATTATCAGTATTAAAAATTTTTATTTTTTCGCCTTCTATGTTTTCTGTCCAGACTTCTTTATAGATTTGCTTCTTGTTGTTTTTAATGATGCTGTTTGCCGCATTAACAATGTTTTTTGTAGAACGGTAGTTTTGTTCCAGTTTAAAAATTTTAGCATCAGGGTAGTCGTTCTTAAAAGAATGAATGTTTTCTATGTTAGCACCTCTAAAAGAATAAATACTTTGAGCATCATCGCCAACAACGCAGATATTTTTATTTTTGGCAGCTAATTTTTTTAATATTAGATATTGAGAAAAATTCGTATCCTGATACTCATCAACAAGAATATATTTAAATTTATCATTATATTTTTCAACAACCTCGGGGAAATCACGGAATAGTATGTTGGTGTTAAAAAGCAAGTCGTCAAAATCCATTGCCGAAGCATTTTTACACCTATTAGTATATATCTGATATATTTTACCCAAAAGTGGCTTGCCTGCTATCTTATCTTTTCTTGTTATTTGATAATCGTTTTGATAATCAAAGCAGGAAATTAAATTTGTTTTTGCTGACGATATTCTGTTAAGAACATATTTCGGAGGATAAGTTTTAACATCTAGATTTTGTTCTTTTATAATTTTTTTAATTAGCCTTTTTGAGTCTTCTGTATCATAAATGGTATAGTTCGAAGGATAGCCCAGTAAATGTCCGTCTATTCTTAATAT
>JAGGUV010000081.1 GCA_021158345.1 Bacteroidales bacterium | reverse complement strand
TTCATATCAAAGCATTGAAGAAATAGGAGAAACCGGATTAGCAGTAATATATCAGGGTAAAAATCCCGGTCCAACAATTATGATAAGAGCAGACATTGATGCTTTGCCAATAAATGAAGAGCTTGATATTCCCTATAAATCTGTAAATAAAAATGTTTCGCATAAGTGTGGCCACGATGGTCATACTGCTATGGTAGCCGGATTGGCTTGTGTCTTGGCTAAAAATCCTATTAAAAAAGGAAAGCTAATATTACTTTTTCAGCCTGCAGAAGAAACAGGAACAGGTGCACGTGAAATTATAAATAATCCTAAATTTAAAAATCTTAACCCTGATTATGTGTTTGGATTGCATAATTTACCCGGATTTGAGAAAAATACTATTATCACTAAAAATGATACATTTGCTTTAGCCTCAAAAGGAATAATTATAAAACTCTCCGGAAAAAGCTCTCAGGCTGCTTATCCTGAATTTGGAGTGTCGCCTGTTTTTGTTATGACTAATATTTTGCAGAAGCTTATTGAGATGCAAAATGATAAAAACCTCTGCAAAGATTTTTTTAATATTACAATTGTTCACGCAAGATTAGGTGATGTTGCTTTTGGCACTTCTCCCGGCTATGCAGAAATTATGACTACAATACGTAGCTCTGATGATAATGATATGAAAATTATTTCTAATATCATTGAAAATTATGTTAATAAAATTTGTCAGAAAAATAAAATTAAATTTACAATTACAGATACAGAAGTTTTTGATGCCACAAAAAATTATAATGATTTTAATGAAATTATTGAAAAAATAACTCAAAAAACAGGGTTGAAATACAAACGAATTAACAAACCTTTTCGTTGGTCGGAAGATTTTGGAGAATATTTAAAAAAATATAAAGGCACATTTTTTGGAATTGGCGCAGGTATTAATCATCCCAACTTACATAATCCTGATTACGATTTCCCTGACGAAATTATTGAAACCGGCATTACGATATTTTATAATATTATTATGAATTATTGCTATTAATATTATTTTTGAAGAAAATTAAAAATATGAAAAGCATTTGTATCTTTTGCGGTTCAAGTATGGGCAAAGGCGATATCTATAAAAATAAAGCTAAAGAATTAGGAAAATTATTAGCAAAAAAAAATATTGCATTAATATACGGTGGCGCTGATATTGGCATAATGCGAATATTAGCTGATACTGTCCTCGAAAATGGTGGAAAAGTAATTGGAGTAATGCCCAAAATTCTTGAAGATAAAGAAATCACTCACAAGCATTTAACAGAATTGCATATCGTTGAAGATATGGCCCAACGAAAAAAAATGATGGCTGACTTGGCTGATGCTTTTATTACTCTCCCGGGTGGCTTTGGCACTCTCGACGAATTATCCGAAATACTTACTTGGTATCAACTTGAGATAACAGAAAAACCTCTTGCCATTTTTAATATTAACGGATTTTTTGATGAATTTTTAAAATTCCTTGATACAGCTGTGGAGCAACGTTTCCTCAGAATTGAACATAGAAAAAATATTATTGTTGAAGATGACGAAGAAAAATTGTTGCAAAAACTACAAAATTATACTCCAATAAAAATTGACAGTAAGTGGGTTGATGAACTTAAATTAAATTAAGAAAATGATAATATTAGGAATAACAGGCACTATTGGCGCAGGTAAAGGTACTATTGTTGACTATTTGGTGAAGAATAAAAATTTTAAACATTATTCAGTAAGAAATTATATTATCGAAGAAATTAAAAAACGTAATATGCCTGTTAACCGCGACAGCATGGTTGTTGTTGCTAACGACTTAAGAACAAAAAACAGCCCTTCTTTTATTATTGATAAACTTTATGAAAAAGCTGAAAAATCGAATAATAATTGTATAATTGAAAGCATCAGAACTCCGGGAGAAGTTCTTTCTCTTAGAAAAAAAGATAATTTTTTTCTAATTGCTGTTGATGCTGACCCGGAATTAAGATACCAAAGAATTAAACTTCGAAAATCGGAAACTGATAATATTTCTTTTGAGACTTTTGTGGAAAACGAAAAAAGAGAGATGAATTCGGATAATCAAAATAATCAAAATTTAAAAAAATGTATAGAAATGGCTGATATTGTTATTAAGAATAATGGTACACGCAAAGATTTATATGATGAAATTAATAAAAAATGTGCTGATATTTTAAATTAGAAATTAAGTTGTCACAGATGCACTGATAAACGTCAATAAATTAATAGTGAATTAGTGGCTGCAATAAAAAAATATTTGTGTTACTAACAAAAATAAATTATACAATGGGAAAGAAAAAATATGTAAGACCAAGTTGGGATGAATATTTTATGGAGATAGCCGACACAGTTGCAAAAAGAGCAACATGCGACAGAGGTCGCAGCGGCTGTGTAATAGCACGCGATAAACAAATTTTAGTTACAGGTTATGTAGGCTCACCGCGTGGATTGCCGCATTGTGATGATGTTGGACATTTAATGAAAAAAGTTATTAACGAAGATGGCAGCATTTCACAACATTGTGTGAGAACAGTTCATGCAGAGCAAAATGCAATTTGCCAGGCAGCTCGTTTGGGTATTGCTTTAGAAGGTGCTACTTTATACTGCAGAATGACGCCTTGCAGAACATGTGCTATGTTAATCATAAATTGCGGAATTGTTAGAGTTGTTTGCGAAAAAAAATATCATGCAGGTGCTGAATC
>JAGGUV010000052.1 GCA_021158345.1 Bacteroidales bacterium | reverse complement strand
ATCCGGTACATTATCCCAATCTTTAACCAATGTTCCGTCAATGTAAAATTTCATGTGACCTCCGCCATAGGAAACAGCAAGATGATACCATTGTTCAGCTAATAAACCGTCTCCATCGTGATCTTTATCGTTAATTATAGTATCTGTACCATCAATTACTTTAGTAGTAAAGAATACTCTATTAATATCCTGAAGGTTAACTTTATAACAATTCCATCTGTCCAAAGAAATCATATAATCGTTATTTTCTTGTTCTTCCATATATATCCACCATGATAATGATATTGAAGGAGGATTGAGAACAGTAGAGTAAGGGATTTCAATATTTCCTCCCTTGTCAAAATAATAGGCATTGTTTTCATTGCCAAACCTATCAGTAGTTAAAACAGGAGTTCCTGCTCCGAAATAAGTATGACCTATAGAAACTGTACCATCATTACCATTACCGGATGCATCAACTGCATTTCCATTAAATGGGTAATAAGCAACCAGTCCTGAACTTAGGTCAACTTGACTAAAAAGATTACCGCTAACACTAAGTAGTAAAAATAGTGCTAAAATAAATGTAGAAATTTTTTTCATAGTTTATAAAATTTAGTTAATAAAAAAATTAATTGATTAATTAATATATTAAAATAAACCATTAAGGTTTAATAATTGCAAGTTGTTTATAAGAATTTTTTTTTGTAAAATATTCAATATTCTAAGATTTTGCATTTATATTTAATTTTAGTTTTTTAAAACAAATAACTAATAGATAGTTTTTTGTTTAGTTATAAAAGATTAATAACCAGGGTTCTGTTTTAATTTTAAATTTGTCGCCATTTCTGATTGAGGTATGGGGAAAAGTTTATTTCTATTGTAAATAAAATTTACTTTATCCGTAAAAGCATTATTAGCATAAGCCTCACCGTAGCGTATTACATCAAAATATCGTTGGCATTCAAATCCGAGTTCAACACGTCTTTCATGACGAATTGCATTTCTGAGCTGTACCTGATCTGTTGTGGTAATATCAGGTAATAATCCTATAGGTATTGTGCCATATCCCTGTAGGTTAGTATCATATAAATAACTTTCTCTTGCTCTTTTTCTGACTTTGTTAAGAGGTATAAGTGCTTCCTGACATCTGTTTAATTCACATAAAGCTTCGGCTTTTATTAGAAGTATTTCTGCAAAACGAATTACTGTAAAATTTAAATCTCCATCTCCTTTAGAAGAGGTTTCTGAATCGGGTTGGAGATATTTTTTTTGGCTAAAACCTGTTGAGGACCAGGAGGGATCATAAGGAACATCATCAAACCACAATTTTCCGGCTCTTCCAACAGTATAATCAAGGCGTGGATCATAAATGGTATCATTAATTACTTCAAACTCATCTACAAAATTCTGTGTAGGTTCATCAAAGCCATAACCACGTTCATTGCGTGGTGCTAACCACTGATTAAGGCGATTCCCTTGAATCGGATTTTGTCCTGAAAGATGTTGAATTTCAAATATTGATTCTTTATTGTTTTCATAATTTACATTAAAATTATGTTGATAGTTGTCCATTAAGGAGTATCCGTAAGCTTTAACTTCATCAGCTGTTTCTGCAGCTTCAGACCATTTTTTTTCAAACAAATAGGTTTTTGCCAGTAGAGCTTTTGCTGCTCCCGGAGTTGCACGTCCTGTTTCTGAAGAAGGATATACATTCGGGTTTAAATTTATGGCTGCTTCCAGATTTTCAAAAGATTTTTTGAAATCAGATTCTATTTGTTCATATACATCTAATTGAGCAGTATTTGGCACTTGCATTTCATCGGGATTCAATGGTTTAAGAATTAATGGAATATTACCAAAGATATTGCATAAATTGAAATAATAATATCCTCTTAGAAAATATGCTTCACCGATTATTCTGCTTTTTAAAGCATTATCCATGTCAATGTCAGGTACATATTTTAATACCATATTGCATCGTGAAATACCGTTATAATAAATTGCCCAAATTGTTTGAACATTTCCATTATCTTCTGACACCTGAAAATTATCAATTAATTCAATATCTGCCTGATCTCCTGGGAATCCTCCTTTTGCTGCATCATCAGAAGCTATATCAGCAAAAACCCATAAACGATTATTAGAATTTGCAAATGATGCCGGTTCGTAACATGAATTAATAGCTAATAAAGCATGCTCTTCGGTTTTAAAAAAAGTAGAAACAGGATATGTGCCTTGTGGCTCTTCGTCAAGGTATTTTTCACAACCAAATGAGAAAAAAGTAATAATTGTGAGAATAGCAACAATTTTTTTCATTATTATAGTGTTTTTATGTTATTTAATTAAATTTTATTTTAAAAACCAATATTCAATCCAATATTATATACAGCAGCAGAAGGATATGTTCCCCAGTCGATTCCTACTGCAAGATCTCCTTCTGTTTTGGCATTATCGCTTGTTTGCATTTCAGGGTCTAATCCTGGATACTTAGTTATTGTCAAAAGATTTTGTGAGCTTACATAAACAGTTAAAGATTTAACTCCTATTTTATCTACAAAGTTTTTATTAAAGGTATAGGCAATATTTATATTTTTTAATCGTAGATAGGAAGCATCGAAGAGGAAACGGGTAGAGGGCTTTTTATTATTTGTTGCTCCTGACCATGATACACGAGGCTGATAATTGCTTGTGCCGGGGCCTGTCCATCTGCCATCGTAAACTCTTTCTGTAATATTAAATGCTCTGTAAAAACCTTCGATATCATGTGCAGCCTGCCAATATACTTTGTTACCCTGAACACCTTCTATAAAGAAAGAAAAATCCCAGTTTTTGTATTTGAAGCTCATATTTAATCCATACGTAAAATCAGGTATTGAACTTCCAACGTGTGTTCTGTCGTATGAATCAATTATTCCGTCTGGAATACTATCAGGACCGCTAATATCTTTATATTTTACATCTCCGGGATGAATATTTGTACCCTGAAAAGCATGTGAAATTATTTCTGCTGTATCCTGAAAAATACCTTCCATTTCATATAGATAGAATGAACCTATTGGGTAACCTTCTTCAGTAAGAGTAGAATAAAATCCATTATCAATTCTTCCGGCAGGTATTGGTTTATGTCCGTATAATTCTGTAACTTCGTTAGAATAATGAGATAAAACCAAACCAATATTATATTTTAAATTTTTTATATTGTTTTTGTAATTAATTTCAAGTTCAATTCCTTTATTTTCAACTTTGCCTGCATTAAAAAAAGGTGCTCTCGCACTACCACTGCTTGGCGGTAAAGGAGCCTTAACCAACATATTGTCAGTAAGTTTATTATAATAATCTAAACTACAGAATATTTTATTGTTGAATAGCCCAATGTCTATACCTGCGTCATATTGAGTTTGACTTTCCCATTTGAGATTTTCATTACCATGTTGCGAGAGAAAATATCCTGATAAAGGTGTTGTTCCAAAGGGATAATATACTCCACTAGTTATTAATGAGGCAAAACTATAATTTCCTATCTCTTGATTTCCAAGTTTTCCTGCACTTAATCGTAACTTAAAATGTGAAATGTTTTTAACATTTTTCATAAAATTTTCTTCATCTATTCTCCATCCTAATGATGCTGCAGGGAAAAAACCATACGGATTATTACTACCAAAACGGGAAGAACCGTCGCGGCGGAGTACAACTTCAGCTAAGTATTTGTTTTTATATTTATATGATACTCGTCCAAACATTGAAAATAAAGCCCAACCTTCTTTCCAACCATCAACTTTTTCATTTTTAGTACCATTACGTAAATATCTTAAATTGCTTATCTGATCAGGAAAATTTTGTGCTGAGCCAATTTGTCCATAATTTGTATTTTTTATTAATTCTGATCCTAATAAAATATTCAGATTATGAAATTCACTGATTTTTTTGTTATACGTTAAAGTGTTTTTCCATGTATTGGTATTATCAAAAATTGTTGATTGCTCAAGAGAATTAGGTTTATTTATTCTTCCTTTATATCCCCAATTTTCGTTAAATCTCTTATCACCAATAATGTTGTAGTCAATACCGAAATCCGACTTAAAAGTTAAATCCTCTATAATTTTATATTTAACAAAAACATTTCCAAAAAATCTGTTTGCTTTTGTTTTCCAATCATATTTATCTGCAAATCCTACGGGATTATAACCATCACCAAATATGTTGGCATAATCATGATAATAATCAATATAATCTCCATTTTTATCGTAAACAGGATATATTGGTGTTCTGAAAAAGGCATAACGTACAACACTTCCACCGTTGCCCATATATCCATCACCTGAGCTGCCAACTTTATTTGTAATTGAATTTGATAAATTTATGTTAATGCCGGTAGATATTTTATTTGTCAACTCGCTATTGATGCTTGACCTGATTGCATATTTTGTATAATCGGAATTCAAAATAATACCATCTTGTTTAAAATATGTTCCTGATACAATGTAATTAAGTTTCTTATCGCCACCATTAACAGTCAGGTTGTGATTGGTTATTATTGCAGGTCTGAATATTTCGTCCCACCAATTTGTATTAGGTAAAGTGTCTGCCATTGATTGAGGAATAGTCATACGTCCGTCAGCATTAGCGGCTTCATTATAAATTTCAATATATTGATCTTTATTGCACATTTTTGTAAGATGAGTAGCCATCTGCACACCTGTATATGTACTGTAATTAATATGTGAAGCCTGACCGCCCCCTTTTTTTGTGGTTATAAGCACAACGCCGTTTGCAGCTCTTGAGCCGTAAATTGCTGCAGCAGAAGCATCTTTTAAAATAGAAATTGATTGTATATCTGAGGGAGATAAGGACACAAAAGCGTCTTTTGTGGGTATTCCATCTATAATGTAGAGAGGTGAATTATTATTTATTGTTCCAATACCCCTGATTCGAACAGACACACCTTCGCCGGGTGCTCCTGTTGATTGAGTAACTTTAACACCTGTGGCTTTCCCCTGAAGAGCCTGTGAAATAGTAGATACAGGTAATCTCGATATTTCATTTGGTTTAATTACTGATACAGAGCCTATAATGTCAGCTTTCTTTTTTGTACCGTATCCAACAACTACAACCTGGTTTAAGGATATTGCACTAATGTGCATAACTATATTTATTGTTGTCCTTCCTTTAATTGGTTCCATAATAGTTTTAAATCCGATAAATGAAAAAATTAGAGTCTGATTTAGGTTGTTTACTTTTATTGTATAGTTTCCGTTAATATCTGAAGTAGTTCCATTAGTTGTGCCCTTGATTATTATATTGACTCCCGGAATAGTCTCTCCTTTATCGTCAGTAATAGTTCCTTTAATTATAAAATCATCAGAATATTTTTTGTTATTTGTTTTAGAATATATTACAATTTGATTACCAACATATTTATATGTTAAATCAGTAGTTTTTAGAGCAAGATTAAGTATCTCATTTATACTTTTTTTTGCCGTGTTTATTGATACATTCTTTTTAATATCAATTTTGTCGTTTTTATAAAAAACACTATATTTACTATTGTTTTCGATATAACGGAATACTTGTTCAAGTGTTTTTAAATTTTTTGCTGTATTGCTCTGACCAACAACAGCTTTAGTATTAATTAATAAGCAAAAAATAATAATATTGCTTATAAACATTAACTTAAATAAAATGTTTGATAGACGATTATGTTTTTTCACAGTATAATATTTTTATGTTTTAGTAAATAGTTATAGTATCATTTTTAATTTTATAGTCAAAAGGAGTAGTGAGTTTAATAATTTCCAGGATTTTTTTAATGTTTTGTTTTCTGTTAAATTTACCTGTATATCTACAGTTTTTAATTTTATTATTTTTAATATTAAAAAATACATTATGCGAGCGTTCAAGTTTAGTTGTGATATTAACAAAAGTTTGATTTACAAATCTAATTTCTCCTTCTTTCCACGATGAATACAGTTTAATATTTTGGGATTTAAAAATTTTAGATTGATTATTATTTCTTATTAATAGATAAATTTGATTTGGAAACAAAAACGAATAATGTTCTCCTGTTTTTGTAAGTTTTATTTTTCCTCTTTCAAGAGATATTAAGTGAATATTATCGTCAGGGAAAGCAGAAATATTAAAAGCTGTGCCAATAACTTTAACAGTATTCTCGCAGGTATGCACAATAAATGGTTTGTTTGAGTTATGAATTACATCAAAATATGCCTCACCCTCAAGAAAGACTTCTCTTTTCTTTTTTCCGAAATTATCATTATATTTTAATTTTGAATCTGAATTTAAGATTATTGTTGTGCTGTCGGGTAAAAGTATTTTTTTAATTTGACCTTTTGGTGCTACAAATTCGTTATAAACAATTTTGTTTTCCTGATTAAAAAAAACCTTTCGGGAAAATAACAGACTTAGAATGCAAAGAAATATGAAAACAGCAGCAATACTTTGCCACATTTTGATTTTATATCTTCTTTTTTGTTTGAAAGTGATAGGCTTGTTAGAATCAATTTTGTTTGATAAACGGTACCATTCATTATGAATATAATCTTCAGGAAGTGATTTTTTTTTAAAACTCAACAATTGAATATATCTTTTTGCCTCTTCGGCTATTTTTTTATTATCAGCATTTTCATTCATCCAGTCTTTCCATTCTTCAACATCATTGTTGTTTAAACCTCTTGCATAATTGCAAAAAGTTTCATCTGATATAAAATCTTTAAATTTGTAATTAGAATACTTTGTCATTTTCATTATTATTACATTATTATAGAGTATAAATATTTAATTTTATACTCAAAAAAAATTAATTATTTTAAAAGATTATTGATTAAGTGATAAAAATTATTGCTTTTTTATTTCTTTTCGGAGTGATATAAATATTCTGTTTAGTAGATTACTCACAGATTGTTTGTTGATAGACAATGTGTTACTGATTTCTGTATTTGAAAAATTCATATAAAATTTAAGATAAATGATTTCTCTTTGTCTTGGCGATAAATTTTTTAATAATGTTGAAATTAATTTTTTTTTCTCCAAACGTGTTTCTTTTTCAATAATTAAATCTTCTATGGAAATTATGAAGTTTTTATCTGAGTATTTGAAATCATCTGATATTAATGTATAAATT
>JAGGUV010000116.1 GCA_021158345.1 Bacteroidales bacterium | reverse complement strand
GTATTGCTTTAGAAGGTGCTACTTTATACTGCAGAATGACGCCTTGCAGAACATGTGCTATGTTAATCATAAATTGCGGAATTGTTAGAGTTGTTTGCGAAAAAAAATATCATGCAGGTGCTGAATCCGAAGAATTATTCAAACAAGCAGGCATTAAATTAGAATTTGTAAACAATGAAATTCTTAAATACGATAATCAATAAATTATTTGATTTATTTGTATTTTTTAATTTGATGTTGCAACGTCTTCATAGACTTGCAGCCAAATTTTAATTGATAGGAGTCCTCTTAAATAGTTAAAAAATTTACAAATAAGTTTATCTTGTAAAAGTTTTAAGCCCATAAATTTTCAGGATAAATACCTGCTTTTACTAAATCTGCTATTTTATTTATTGTTGTTTGTTTATCTTTTTTATAAGTAACACCAAACCATTTGGCATCGCAATTAAGCACTTTTACTTTTGCAAGATTCGATTTTATCAGATTATTAATTACCAGAGGAATAAAAAATTCTGATTTAAGGTTATTATTATTTTCTTTTATAAAATCAATAAAATATTTTTCAAAATATTTAAATATCGATGGCTTAAATCCCCATACATTCATAGATACAAGCTCATCACCGGTTAAATTTACCTTATTATTGTTTTCGTTAAGATAAAATATTTTGTCATTATTTTTTTCAATTTTTGTTCTCTCAACAATATCAGTAAGAAAATTTTCGGAGTCATAATCACAAACACCTCTTGACACATAACCAAAATCCGACAAAGTGTTTTTAAGGAAATAACTAACCATAGAATATTCGTTATTCTGATTTGAAGTATTAAAAAATTTTACAATTGTTTCATAAGCCTCAGCTCCGTAAAAATCATCTGCATTAATAACAGCAAAAGGTTCGTTAATATTCTCAGCAGCCATTAAAACAGCATGAGCTGTTCCCCATGGTTTTTCTCTTTCATGATTTATTTTTACTCCTTCGGGAACTTTAGAAATTTCCTGGGTAATATATTCTGTTTTTATACGGCCTTTAAGTTTAGGCTCAAAAATATTTTTAAAAGTATCGATAAAACTTTCGCGAACAATAAATATTACTTTACCAAAACCTGCTCTGATAGCATCGTAAATTGAATAATCGATAATAGCTTCGCCCGAAGGACCTAGATTGTCCATTTGTTTTAATCCGCCGTAACGACTACCCATTCCTGCTGCCAAGATTAATAAGGTTGGTTTTTCCATTGTGATTATATGTTAATTTTAAAAAGGTAAAAATAGTAAAATTTTAAAAGTTATGAACTTTAGAAAAAATAAATAAAATAAGCATTATTCTGCTTAAATCTACGTCAGAAAACAGAAAATTATCCAAATTAAAAATACACAAAAAAGGATTT
The DNA here is from genome assembly GCA_021158345.1 of Bacteroidales bacterium. GTDB lineage: Bacteria > Bacteroidota > Bacteroidia > Bacteroidales > AUK083 > AUK083. The sequence continues at coordinate 3,721 of JAGGUV010000116.1, read as the reverse complement.
TAGTTTGCGCGTAATTTGCTAAACGATTTAAACAATAAATAGGTTCCTAAAATTGCTACTAAAGCTAAAACAGTACCTGTAACAGGTTTCAGATAAACAAAGGATCCTATTGAGAACAAGGCACTATAAATAACAACGCACCCAATAAAAACACATAATAATTGGATAGGCATTTCCCATGCTCTGCCATGTTCTTCTTTGTCAATAATATCTCCATCTTTTCTGGCTTTTTCAACAACATTTTTCCAACCGGGTCCACCCGGATGTGTAAGTTTATAAAAAGAACGAAGAGTTTCGTCAGTTTCAGGTTTTGTTAAGAAAGTAGTCAACAACCAGGCTATTGTTGTTAAAGCAGTTGATAATAATAGTTTAACAGTAAAACCGTCTAACACAGAAGTTGCCATACTTTTGTCATCAACAAAAACCACTAAAATTACAGCAACAACAGTAGACACTATCATAGCAACAATTTCAGTCCATGCATTTATTCTCGACCAAAACCACCGTAACAAATAAATTGCTCCCGAGCCTGCTCCTGACAACAGCAAGATATTAAAAGCCTGAGTAGCGTTATTAAGCAATGTAAGAGATAATGTTCCTGCAAGAATCATAAGTATAACAGTACATATTCTTCCAACCATAACCAGTCTTTCTTCTGTAGCATCAGGTTTAATAAATCTTTTATAAAAATCGTTTACAACATAAGAAGAGCCCCAGTTAAGATGAGTTCCAATTGTCGACATATACGCTGCAATCAGAGAAGCTACAATTAGTCCTAACCAGCCCGGACCTATTCTGGATAACATAACAGGATAAGCAATATCGTTTTTAAGATATTCTGGTGCGATGTTTGGAAATTGAGCCTGAATATTACTAAGGTCAGGATAAATTACCAAAGAGGCAAGAGCCACAATTATCCATGGCCAGGGGCGAAGAGCATAATGAGCAAAATTAAAAAGTAAGGTGGCGCCAATAGCATTTTTTTCATTTTTTGCCGAGAGCATTTTTTGAGCTATATATCCACCGCCGCCGGGTTCTGCTCCCGGATACCACACACTCCACCATTGCACTGCTATTGGTATTATCAGCAATGGAATATATATTGAGGGTTGTGAAAAATCGGGTATAAAACTTAATTTTGATTGTAAAATGGGGTTGGAAATAAGGTTTTTTAATCCTCCTACTTCCGGTTGTCGCAATGCAATAACAGCTGCTAAAACAGCTCCAAACATAGCAATACCATACTGAAAAAAATCAGCCCAGATAATACCTTTTAATCCGCCCAAGCCTGCATAAATAACAACTACTAACGATGCTCCCACAACGCAAACCCAAGGCTGCAATCCGAACATCACTGCACCGATTTTTATAGCAGCAAGGGTTACAGAGCCCATTATCAGACAATTAAAGAATATGCCGAGGTAAATAGCCCTGAAGCCTCTGAGAAAAGAAGCTGCTTTGCCACCGTATCTTTTTTCGTAAATTTCAAGGTCTGTCATAACCCCTGACCTGCGCCATAATTTAGCATAAATAAAAACTGTTACCATACCTGTAATTAAAAATGCCCACCATGCCCAGTTTTTCGCCACTCCGTTTTCTCTTACCATTCCTGTTACAAGGTTTGGCGTGTCAGCAGAGAACGTACATGCCACCATTGAAATTCCTAAAAGCCACCATGGCATTTTCCTGCCGCCAAGAAAAAATTCTGTTGTGTTTTTCCCTGCTGTTAAAGATGCTACCCAACCTATTCCTAATACTATTAAAAAAAATACTATTATTATTCCCCAGTCAATAGTGTGTAAAATCATATCTTTTTTTTACTGTTATTCAATTATTATTTCGTCGTTAAAAATCCATGCTTTTTCGCCTGCTCCCCTGTGCTATCCCGGACATTTATTGATGTTTTTGGCTTTAATGCATATATATCTTGTCTTTATTTTATCAACATTAGCAGTAAAATCTTTTATTAAATAGCCTTCTTTTTTTAAAGGAATATTATTTTTTATTGTCTTTTTATTATTAAAAATCTTACCATCATCAGAAAAAGAATATTCTACATACAAAGGGAAAAATATCCACGATTTTTGTCTTTGAAAAAATGAAGCTGAAATATATTTTACAGGAGTTATTTCGCCTAAATCAATAATTAAATCCATATCATCACCTTTATAACCCTGCCAATATCCATCCCTGTAATTATCAGAACCTTTAAAGCCATCAATAGGATTTGTTATTCCCTTACCGGGATATTTATCATTATATTTTACCAAATATTTAATTTTTCCTCCTATTGCCTTATGAAAAATTAATTTTTTTTCAGAGACTTTTTCTTTCAATTTATTTTCTTCAAAAATACAGGCTTTTATTATTGTTGATTTATTAATTTTAATTGGTTTTTTATAGATTTCAGAGTCTATGTTGGGGTTAGTGCTGTCAGTAGTAAAATAAATTTTTGCTTTATATATTTCAGAATTTAAAGTAACAAACATAGATTTTTTTATGGAGTCGTATTCAGGTATAATATCAACTTTATAAGAACCTTTGCAAAAATTAATATTATGATTTCTAAGACGTTTGTAATGAGTGTCCATTCTTTTAATAAAAGAGTTCCAGTTTCTGTTTTTCTTATCAGACCAAAGCACTTCAGCAAGGGCACACATACGCGGAACAGCCATATATTCTACTTTTTTAGGATTTGGGATATATTCAGTCCAAACATTTCCTTGAGCCCCGAGTATATGTTTTTTTTCTTCATCATTAAGTGATTTGGGAGTAGGATCAAAAGAATAAACTTTTTTTAAAGTAAGAAATCCGCCAATAGCTATGGGTTGAAATTCAGGGTCTGCCTGATAATGGTCAAAATAACAATAAGTGCCGGGGCACATAATTACATCATGATTTTTTTTTGCTGCTGCAATTCCTCCATGCATTCCCCTCCACGACATAACAGTTGCTTCGGGAGCAAGGCCGCCTTCTAAAATTTCGTCCCAGCCTATGAGTTTTTTATTTTTTGAGATTACGAATTTTTCTATGCGTTTTATAAAATAGCTCTGCAATTCATTTTCATCTTTAAGATGTAATTTTTTAATACGTGTTTGACATTTTTTGCATTTTTTCCATTGAGTTTTGTCTGCTTCATCACCACCAATATGAATATATTTTGAAGGGAAAAGCTGAATTACTTCAGAGAGAATGTCCTCAATAAAATCGAAAGTTTTATCATTTCCTGCACAGAAGATATCGCTGTTAGGCCAATAACCACCGGGTTTTACATAAGTTTTTTTACCAGTACAGGAATATTCGGGATAAGCAGCAAAGATTTCACTACTATGTCCAGGCATCTCAATTTCAGGGATAATTTCAACAAATCTGTCTTCAGCATATTTTACGATTTCTTTGATATCCTCCTGAGTGTAATAACCGCCATAAGTGGCTTTTTCTCCTTTTCTTGGTGGGGTGCGCTCATTCCATGGTTCGCTTTCCCTGTTAACACGCCATGCGCAAATATCTGTTAGTTTGGGGTATTTTTTTATCTCTATTCTCCAGCCATTATCGTCAGTTAGATGCCAATGAAATATATTCATTTTGTGCATAGCAATAATGTCAATATATTTTTTAATAAATTCTTTAGGGAAAAAATGCCGTGACACATCAAGATGCATGCCTCTCCACGAATATACAGGCTTATCTTTTATCTTTACACAAGGTATCGGAATTTCAT
>JAGGUV010000010.1 GCA_021158345.1 Bacteroidales bacterium | reverse complement strand
GGTAAAACTACTTTTGTATTAATCGAAAACTCCCCATTCTATTAATCGAAAAGTATCCACCTGAAAACGCATAAAAAAAATTACCAAACCTGTAGCACGCCCTGAAAGGGCAAATTATTTCAGCCCAACGGCAACGCCTTGGGAAAAAGGTAATAAAATGTTTTTACGTCCTGTAAGGACAGCTTAAAATGAGGAATTTAATTCTCAATAATATTCAAAAGAATTCAATTTTGAATTAGCTGGAATTTAAAAATAAAAAAAGCTGCTAAAAAAATAATTAGCAGCTTTTTTTTTCATTCATTTAATCAATCATTCAACAACTTTACAAACAAGATTTCTATCACCATAGCCATCATCAATAGCAGTGTTGCAAGGCCAGTATTTGTCGGTTTTTACACATTTTACCGGGAAAGCAGCTTTTTCTCTTGAGTAAGGATATTCCCAATTATCAGAACAAACCATTTCAAGAGTGTGAGGTGCATTTACAAAAACATTGTTCTCTTTATCAGCTTTACCTTCAGCAATTTCATTAATTTCTTTTTTAATAGAAATCATGGCCTCAATAAAACGGTTGAGTTCTGACAGAGGTTCGCTTTCAGTAGGTTCAACCATAAGGGTTCCGTGAACAGGAAAAGCAAGTGTTGGAGCATGTATACCATAGTCCATTAATCTTTTTGCAATTTTTATTACCTCAATACCTTGTTTACGATCAAATTCATTACAATCTAAAATCATTTCGTGGCCACATCTTCCTTTACTGCCTGTGTATAAAATTTTGTAATAATCTTTTAAAGACTCTTTAAGATAATTAGCATTAAGAATTGCATATCTCGTAGCATCAGTTAAACCCTCAGCACCTAATAATTTAATATAACCGTAAGTGATAGGTAATAATAAAGCGCTGCCATAAGGAGCAGAAGCAACAGCAGTAATACCGTTTTTGCCGCCTGTTTTAACAAAAGGATTTGTAGGGAGAAAATCAACTAAATGTTTAGCAACTGCAATAGGGCCAACACCGGGACCGCCACCACCGTGAGGCATGGCAAAAGTTTTATGAAGATTTAAGTGACATACGTCTGCACCAATAAATCCGGGACTTGTTAAACCTACCTGTCCGTTCATATTTGCTCCATCCATATAAACCTGACCACCATTTTCGTGGATGATGTCCATAATTTCCAAGATGCCTTCCTCAAAAATTCCGTGTGTTGAAGGATAAGTTATCATCAAAGCACCAAGATTATCTTTATTTTCTATAGCTTTTTCTCTGAGGTCTTCTATGTCGACATTACCATTTTCGTCGCATTTTACAACTACAACTTTAAAACCGGCCATATGTGAGCTGGCAGGGTTAGTGCCGTGTGCCGAAGCAGGGATAAGACAAACATTTCTGTTGTCATTACCATTTTCGTGATGATATTTTCTTATCACCATTAAACCTGCATATTCTCCTGCTGCTCCTGAATTGGGCTGGAATGTTATGCCTGAAAAACCTGTTATCTCGCATAAAGCTTTGCCTAATTCTTCTATCAGATATTGATAGCCTGCTGCCTGATCTTTAGGGACAAAAGGATGAATAGAACCAAATTCAGGCCAACTTAATGAAAATAATTCTGTGGCTGCATTTAGTTTCATAGTACACGATCCCAAAGGTATCATTGAACGGTTTAAAGATAAATCCCTGTTTTCTAATTTTTTGATATATCTCATCATATCTGTTTCTGAATGATAAGTATTGAAAACAGGATGTGTTAAAAATTCACTTTTTCTTTGTAAATTTTCAGGAATTGAATTTTCATTATTATATGATTCTATAGAAGTAATATCTGTAAAATCTTTATTGTTTGCTTTTGCAAAGATGTTTAAAATAATATTTATATCAGATAAAGAAGTAGTTTCATCGAGGCTGATGCCAACAGTTTTATCATCAATATAGCGGAAGTTAATTTCTTTTTCTAAAGCTAATTTATTGATGGTTTCAGAACTAACATTATCAGGTAATTCAATTTCAAGAGTGTCGAAGAAATATTCATTGTTTTGTTTATAACCTAATTTTTTTAATTCTGTAGAAAGTATTGTAGTGTTTTTGTTAATATCAGCAGCAATAGCTTTAATGCCATCCTGACCGTGATAAACGGCGTAAAAACCGGCCATAATAGCTAATAGAGCCTGAGCAGTACAAATGTTTGAAGTAGCTTTTTCTCTTTTTATATGTTGTTCACGAGTTTGTAAAGCCATTCTTAAAGCTCTGTTTCCTTTTGCGTCAATAGAAACACCGATTATTCTACCTGGCATTTGTCGTTTATATTTTTCAGAAGAGGCAAGATAAGCAGCATGAGGACCACCGTAGCCCATAGGAGTTCCAAAACGTTGTGTTGAGCCGATAACAATGTCAGCACCCCATTCTCCCGGAGGTGTTAATAATGCTAAGCACATTAAGTCTGTTGCAACTGCTACCAATGCTCCGGCATTATGAGCTTTTTCGACAAAAGATTTATAATCGTAAATTGTTCCTCTCTCGTTTGGATATTGAATTATTGTACCAAAGACATTTTCATTGAAGTCAAAATTTTTATAATCTCCAATTCTGAGATCAATACCCAAAGGATTAGCTCTTGTTTTCAGAACGTCAAGACTTTGAGGTAATAATTTATCAGAAGCTAAAAAAATATTAACACCTTTTTTTACAGCAGCTCTTGAACGAGTGTTAAAAGCCATAATCATAGCCTCGGCAGCAGCAGTGCCTTCGTCTAATAATGAACAATTTGCCAGAGGCATAGCAGTTAAATCAGATACCATAGTCTGAAAGTTTAACAATGCTTCGAGTCTGCCTTGAGAAATTTCTGCCTGATAAGGAGTGTATGAAGTGTACCAGCCCGGATTTTCCAATACATTTCTTTGTATTACTCCAGGAACAATTGTATTATAATATCCTAAACCTATATATGTTTTATAGATTTTGTTTTTACTTGCAATTTTTTTTATATGATTAAGATATTCGTATTCGTTAATACCCTTAGGTAAATTTAATGGGTTTTTTAATCTTATTGATGACGGTATTGTCTGGTCTATAAGCTCGTCTATTGAGGAAACACCGATTTTTTTTAACATTAAATCAACTTCCTCTTTCCCAGGTCCATTATGCCTTTTTATAAAATTATTTGTAATCATATTTTTAACGTTTTTATTTTTTCGCAAATATAAATTTTATTTGAGAAAAAATATATTTTTATGAGAAATACTATGACAATTTTTTAAAAAAAATATGTGAAATATTTGCAAAATCAAATATAAAGTTTTATATTACGAAAATTTTATTTTAATACTAATCATTAAATAATCAGATTATGAAAACATACAAGAAAAAAATTATTCTAAGTACTCTTTGCTTATTTATTTTTGCAAATACTTATTGTCAGATTTAAGAATTCCCTGACGAAAAATCAATTAAAGGCTATAAAATGTTACATGATTTATCACCATCAACAGTAATACTACCATATAAAGCAGATTGGGATACTGTTTTTGTTGATAATTTTGACGATGTTTCTTCATTAGATAACTGGACACCTAAAACAACTCCTCGTGGACACCAATTATGTTTATTTCAAGACAGTATTCGAAATATCAGCATAGATACAACAGAGGGAAAATTATACATAACACCAATAAAAGAAAATGTTATTTATAATGCCGGGGGAAATTATCAAAAACAATATTATTATACATCAGGTGAATTGATAAGTAATGCTGAGTTTCGTTTTGGATATTTTGAAATAAGATGTAAGCTGCCAAGGTTTAAAGGAGCACATCCTGCTTTTTGGTTATTTAGCGGACCACAAGATACTCTTAATGATGCTCTGGAATTAGATATATTTGAGTCCAGCTCATCAAATCCTATGGAAACAAGAAGAAATTCATTTACGACAAATTATACTCAATACAATAATCCAAATAATAATACTTGCACAGATAACAGCTGTATGGGTTTTTTTATAAATAATGATGAACCAACTAATACTTTGTCCGATAAATTTTATACTTATGCTTTGGAATGGACACCTAATGAATTAACTTATTATATTGACAACAGAATAATTCGTAGAGTTTCAATAGATACTTTAAACTCACTAATTCATGCAATGTATCCATGTCATATCCGGATTTGCACAGAAATAGACTGGTGGAATCCTCCTGATGAAGAAACTCAACTTGAACCTTTTATAATAGATTATATAAGAGTATATCAGAAAGATTCATACATACCTAAACCTGAAATTAACGGTAATGAAATTGTTACTTATGACGACTGGAATACATATTATGTAGAAAATCCTAATCCTAATAGTACATATACCTGGGAAATTGATGAAAATGGGGAGTTAAATATTATTAATCCTAACTCTGTTCAAGTTCGTTTAAAACCTGATTCAACTACTGCTGTTTTAACCTTAAAAGAAGAATTAGACGGTAACATTGCAACAAATCAGAAAATTATTACAAATAGATTGCCTACTGAATTTCGTGCAGCAGTGAATTATTGGGTATGTAATAATCCATACACACAATTAGAAGTACAACACAATGATCAAAATAATTTACCTTCGAATATTACGAATCTCATTAATAAATTTGAATTATTCGAAGCTGATATATTGGGAGACAAAAAAACTAATAATCCTATTTATACTATACAAAATAATGACATTACATCGGCTTTTAAAATTAATGATTATGTAATCCCTGATTCTACTTATGTAGTAGAACATGAATTATCATCAGATAAATATTACTCTAAAAGCAGAAGAGTAATTTATCCTACATTAAACTCTGCTTTTTGCCCCATTGTTTGGTATAAAGATGATCCGAAAAATATTTGGGCAAAAAGTATTGTGTCAAAAGCTAATAATTTATGGAAATTATATCAATGTAATTTAACAGGTACTGATGACTCTCTAATTTATCAAGTTGATATTCCTCCACGACCACCTCATGTTCCTCATTTGGATTTTTGTTATTATCTCAATAATCAGCAAAGTGATTATTATTATTTAGATCATACAACTTATTTAGAAAACAATAACTGTTTCCCCGATAAGACCCGAAGAATGTATTTTTATACAAAAGATGCCGAAGATATTGATACTGAAAATATCAATTGTTATATTCCTTTCAGAAAATATCCTTATATTTTATTAAAAGAAGATACAGTTACTATAATGTGGCAATTATATAGTATTTTGAATTGCACCTTTTATTATAAAAAATCAGATGATCCTGAATTTATAGAAGTACAGGTTAATGAGCCCTATGCCGATTACTTTCTGTATAAATACGAACTTACAAATCTTGACCCCGGTGTTTTATATGATTTTAAGGTAGTTGTTAATGACACATATCCCTGTGAAAAAACAGGTTCTTTTATCAGTCCGCCTGATTCTTCTGAAACACAAATAAGCTTTTACGGATATGGCGATACACGGGGTGATGATATTGGTGGAGAACCTCCTTTTCATGATTCGGTATGTTCTAAAGTACTTGATGAAATTAATGAGGACTCAACATCACAAACTCTGATAATTCATACCGGTGATTGGAACTTCTATGATACTGAAGAAATGTGGGATGCTCAATATTTTCTTAAAGATAATGATAATGCTGTGGAATTAAGGACTAAAATCGGTGTTGTAGGTTGTATAGGTAATCATGAAGGAGAAGATTGTGGTACTAATGCTCCAAACTTTAGAAAATACTGGCCTTATGATTATCCTGTAATTGACTCTTTTTGGCATTCATATGATTATGGCCCTGTTCATTTCTGTTTTGCTGATCAACGTAAGCCAGGTCAAACATTAGGAAACCCCGACATACAAAAACATTGGATAAAAAAAGATCTTGAAGAAAGTAATAAACCATGGAAAGTATTGGTTTTTCACCCTCCTGTTTATACTTGTGCTCAAGATCCCAATAATTTCAATTCTGAAATAGAATTTTTTGACTCACTATTAAACGATCCCGAAAAATATGGAGTTAACATGGTCTTAAACGGACATGTGCATAAATACTCTGACTGGCTGGTTAATGGCGTACATCACCTTACTCTTGGAGGAGGAGGAGCATCCAAGGATGAGGAAGATACTTTAAAAGTTGTTGACCCAAATAATCCTAATATTATTAGATATCAGAAAAACTGGCATTTCGCAAAGTTTGAAGTTCATAATGATTATATTAAAGTAAAAATTCCATATTGGGATGATAAAAGCAGCTGGGATACTTTGGATGAATTTATTATTCCTCATTCATTTATTATAGATTCAGGGGAAAATATAGTATGGGAAGACCATGGTTGCCATTATTATGCCGACAGTATAAGAGTTAAAACAGGGGGCATTCTTACAATAAAAGGTGATGTTGAATTCCAGCGTGATGGCGGAATTATTGTTGAACCCGGCGGCAAACTGATATTAGACAATGCCTTATTAACCTGCCTTGGCGATTATGTCGATTATAATGATTATGAATCATACTGGCAGGGCATCCAGGTCTGGGGCAACAGTTCTGCTTCTCAATGGCCTGATACCAGTGGAATTTGCCAACAAGGTTATCTTGAATTGCATAATGCAACAATTGAAAATGCTGTATGTGCTGTTGAATTATGGAGACCCGACCATTGGGGTACACAGGGAGGCATTATTTACGCTGACAGCTCTATATTCCGTAATAATGCTAAATCTGTTCATGCTTTGCACTATACCAATTTCGACCCTTACAATATTGATCGGGAAATGAATTACAGAGCCGGCTTTAAACATTGTACTTTTGAAATTACCAAAGACTATGCAGGAGACTATACCTTTTATAAACATATTGATTTGTCTCAAGTTAAGGGAATACATTTTTACGCTTGTAACTTTACATTAGATAAAAATGCAGAAGGAGTATCTGAATGGAATAGTGGTATTGCTGCTTATAACGCAGGTTTTAGCGTTTATCCTGTGTGTAATTCCAATACAATACCTTGCTCGGATTACGATAAATGTACTTTTAACGGCTTTTACAGTGCCATAAATGCAACAAGTATTGTATTAACTACAAATACCTTCTCTGTGAACAGGGCAGTTTTTAACAATAATATTTATGG
>JAGGUV010000125.1 GCA_021158345.1 Bacteroidales bacterium | reverse complement strand
TATTCAAATGCTAAAACATCACCTATAGTTTTGAAAATAAAAGGTAAAGTAATCAAAAAACCTGATGAAATAATGCCTGTTAAAAAGATAAATTCAAATGCAACACCTGTTGCCAAATAAATAATTTGGTGCTACCACGAATTTAGTGGAATATTGACAAATGCGAAAATGTTTAAATGCGAAAATACAAAAACAGTTCTGATACAAAAACAAAATATTGTTTATAATAAATCCTTCATTAACTGATATTTAATTGTTTTGAAGCATTTAAGCATTTAGACATTTAAGCATTATAAGTAAGCTGTTTAATAGAATCACAGAAAAATTATTTTCCATTAAAATAACAGTAGAACCAATAATTTTAAAAAAAATATTATGCCAAATATTTAGAAAGAGGAAGATTTAAGCCATCATAAAAAAACAGGATTGCCATCCTGAATTTTTCAAAAGTTATGTATCCCCTACCTGCTGTTTTTAATTCTTGTACCTTTCAGCCATTGCATTGTTAAAAGTGGTAATGAGTGCATTTCTAATACCTTGCAAATGATTTTTAAACATCTCTACGATTTTTGTTGTTCCTTTTATCATAAAGTCTTTTGAGGATTTTACCCATCACATGAACAATATAAAAGCATCTTCTTTATTATTCTCTTTGTTAAACAAATCTTTAAAATATTCCCTTACTTCCCAAGCTTTGCTTACTTCATAATTGGACTGTCTTATTGCATCAAATTTTATACGCTGTTTCTCAGTTAAATTTTCTTCGTTTTTAAGTAGTACATACCTATTGTCCCTTAATTTTTCCTTTGCCTGCTTTTTTCTATATTTTTCTACTTCTTTAAGTATACGTTTCACAACAGGAATTAGCCGTGATTTAAAACATAGACGGTTGCACCGGCTTTCAAACATTCAACAGAAAGTTCTTCGCCTATTGTGCTGCTTACAACAATTAGAGGGATATCAGGTGCTATTTTCTGTTGAAGTTTTATTGCAGACATACCCTCAAAAGAAGGCAGATTATTATCTGAACAAATCAAATCGTATTTTTTTTCAAGGACTTTTTTAAATTCTTTTTCCGTATCAATTCTGCATCATCAGGATTGTCTTCTAAAATAAGCAGGTTTAATTTTTGTTCATTCATAATTTTAAATTATTTTATTATTCAATCACCCCCTTCCCAACGACCGTTGAGAGTCCGTATGAACCTTCCCCCACAAAGGGAAGGAGTTACATCGAATAAAATTTCTAACTTATTATTCTTTGTTGATTATTTGTTCATTCTGTTTTTTTAGTAGTATTTTTTTTGATTTTTAGTGATGGACTCATCACTCCATTAAGTAACCAGTATCAAGCATCAGGCATTAACAAATTCATTTATCTTTTTCAGTAATACATTACGTCTGATTGGTTTTTCAATAAATTCATTACATCCACTATTTATTGCTTCTTCTTTATCTTTTATTGAAGTATATGCTGATAATGCAATAACAGTAACATCAGAAACTTTTCTTATTTCATTAGTTGCTTCATAACCATTCATGACAGGCATTTTTATATCCATCAAAATCAGATCAATATCTTTTATATTTTCTTTAAATTTTTCAACTGCCTTTTTTCCATTTACTGCTTTGATAATATTGATTTTTTCAAATCCAAGTATTTTTTCTAAAAGCATGAAATTTGAATCTTCGTCCTCGGCAACTAAAATGGTTTTTCCTGCCAAATTTTTTCTGACTTTCTTAATATCATCTTTTACCTCTACAACTTTTTCCTTGTCTGCTACAATAATTGGTATTGAGAAATAAAAAGTTGAACCCTTCCCTTCAACGGAATCAAACCATATCTCTCCATCAAGTAATTCAATTATTTTTTTAACTAAAGATAAGCCTATTCCCATGCCACCGAATTTACGTGTATGAGAATCATCTACCTGCCTGAATTGGTCAAAAACAATATCTTGTTTATTTTCAGGTATTCCAACTCCTGTATCCTTAACATAAAAAATAATTTTATCTTTCTCCGGCTTTAAACCGTACTCTATAAAACCATTTTCCGTAAACTTAAATGCATTTCTTAAAAGATGGATAAGTATCTTTTTTATTTTTGATTTGATGGAAAATATCTTTAAATTTTTTGCGTCATCAGGAAATTCTAATTTTATTTCAAGATGCTTTTTGTCTTCTTTTTCTTGTATTAATTCTATATCCTCAACAATTTCATCAAAAATTGAGCTAACCCGGAATTCGGTTTTACTTAATTCTGATTTTCCACTTTCAATATCAGTTACATCAAGTATATCTTCAATAATTTCAAATAAATTATGTCCACTTTTATTTATCATTTTTACATAATCAATAATTTCTTCTTTAGGAGTATCTGTATCAATAATTTCAGAAAAACCGATAATTGCATTTAAAGGAGTACGTAGCTCGTGTGAGATAGTAGATAAAAATGTAGATTTTAACCTGTCGGATTCGGTGGCTTTTATTAATGCCTGCTTTAATTTTATATTTGTTCCTTCAATGTCCTGCAATATATTCAGGGTGGCTTTTCGTTGTTGTTCGCTTTCTTTTACTTTTTCTTCAAGTCTATCTGTATATTCTTTTAATTGTTCTTTTGATACTTTTAATTTTCCTGTCATTTTATCAAATGCCCGTGAAAGCTGTCCGATTTCATTTTTTGCCTTTGTCCCTACTTTATAATCCATGTTTCCTTTTTCAATTTCTTCAGTACCATGATGTAATTTTAAAATAGGTTTGGTTATTGTTCGTGATATAATAATAGCAACTATCACCCCTACTAATAAAAGAATTAGTAATATTAGCAACAAGCTGTTAGTTAGCTTTGAAACCGGTGAAAATATTTCTTCTGTGTTAATATCAACTACTAAATCCCAATTAACATCCGGAATATGAGTATGAACTCTATAAACATCCTGTCCAATATAATTTTTACATCTACCTATTTGTATTTGTGTTATATCCGATGGTAAATCAGGGTAAACACACAAACGACTTTTTTTATGTTCAATATTTACTTTTTGTTTTAATATAGCATCATCAACAAACTTTGATGGGGTTATCATATAATTTTCTTTATTTAAAATGTAAATTTCGCCTGTTTCACCAAGTCCAATCCTGTTTTCCAATATTTGATAATCGGGTTTAAAATTTACAATAACAACTCCTGAAAACACATTATTTATAAAAACAGGTGATGACACACTCGTTACAATATTTCCCGTATAGCGGGAGATATGTATATCACCAAAATAAGTACTGTCTTTTGCTTTAATAAAAATATCTTTTTTAGAATCATCTTCTCCAATATCTTCATGAGTGGATACTATTATAATGCCTTTATCATTTAATATCCTGATCCTTGAGATTTTTTCTGATGATTGTATCGTATGATTTATACGCTTTTTTGCCATTAATAAAGCTTTCTCGTGGTCTTGTTCAGGGTCAAGAACATCCTTTGCAAAATTTCCGACAGCCAATACTTCAGTGATTTTTTTATAATCTTCAATTATTGATTCAATATAATGTGTGTTTGATATGGCTATATTAACCATATTATTTTCTATTTGATTTTCAATAATATTTTTTGAAATTGTTCTGCTTATCAAAATAGCGATAGTGCCTGTAATTAAAATTGATAAGAAGAAGCTTAGAAGGATTTTTGTATTTATTTTCATGTTTTTATTTGTTTCAGGTTTCAGGTTTTAGGTTTCAGGTTTTAGGTTTCAGGTTTCAGGTTTTAGGTTTCAGGTTTCATGTTTCAAGTTTCAGGTTTCATGTTTCAAGTTTCAGGTTTCAGGTTTCAGGTTTTATATTTTGTTCCTTTATAATTTGATTTATTTAAATAGTTAATAAATGAACTTATCTTTTTGCTTAAAACAATTGTTATTTCTTTTATTTCTTCGAATTTTTCCTGACTGATATATTTTCTGTCAAAAACTCTATACAATTGTGAACGTGTTTCTCCACACGAACCTTTCGATATTGATAAAAATTGTCTGAATTCATTTTTTCCGTCTCGTTCAAAGCCCTCGGCAATATTATCCATAACTGAGCCTGATGAACCATTTATTTGGTCGCGAAGTTTAAAATCATTTTTTAAAGACGTTTTTGTTGAAATAATAAAAACTTCCCGGCATAATTCTTTGGCTATTTGCCATATTTCCAAATCTTCAAAACGTGTAATTGTTGCCATATTGTTTCAAGTTTTATGTTTCGGTTTCGGGTTTC
>JAGGUV010000177.1 GCA_021158345.1 Bacteroidales bacterium | reverse complement strand
CTTATGGCCGTCATGGAGGTTATGTTTACATAGACTGGAATGGAAATATTATGCCTTGTGTTTTTGTACCTTACTATGTTGACAATATTTATAAATTATACGAAAACGGCAAAACCATTGCTGATGCGTTAAACTCTAAGTTTATGAAGAATGGCAGAGAATGGCAAAATAAATATGGCTTGGACAATCTGAAATTTCCTGATAACTGGCTCATGCCTTGTTCTATTAGAGATCATTACGAAATATTCAGAAAATCTATTATTACTAAAGACATTAAAGGAGAAGATGCTATTGCTGAAGAAATTTTAGATGATCAGGAATATTATGATAACTTGCTAAAATATGATAATAAATTAGAAAGTCTTTCGAGAAAGATATGGGAAGAAGAATATTTAAATAAAAAATAAGGATAACTTTTCCGGAAATATATTACGCCCTTTCAGGACTTTTGTTTAATACTTCGTTTTTTTTGATGGGCTTTGCATTTTGTTTAATTAATTTATTTTTTGAAAGAAATTAATTAATAGAAGTCTCCTTAAATATTATTTATTAATTTGCAGATAATATTAAAAGAATAAAAAAATGCAATCAATGCCACCATTAGCAGAACAATTACGTCCTGAAACTCTTGAACAATTTATTGGTCAGGAACATTTAGTAGGAGAAAACGCCATTTTAAATAAAATAATTGTATCAGGGAATATACCATCAATGATACTGTGGGGACCTCCCGGAGTAGGGAAAACCACTCTGGCATTTATTATTTCAAAATATCTTAACAGACCATTTATAACGCTCAGCGCCGTTAACTCAGGGGTTAAAGATGTTAGAAAAGTAATAGAGCAGGCAAAAGTGCAAAACGCCAAGGCAATACTTTTTATTGATGAGATACACAGGTTTAGTAAATCACAACAGGATTCGTTACTCGGAGCTGTTGAAAAGGGCACAATTACACTTATCGGAGCAACAACAGAAAACCCTTCTTTTGAAGTAATTTCTCCTTTATTGTCAAGATGTCAGGTATTTATTCTAAAATCATTAACTGAAGAAAATCTGCAAAAAATCCTGAAAACAGCTGTAGCTCATCTCGAAAAGCAAAAAAATATTAAAATTAACATCACGGAAACAGAGGCACTATTTCGTATTTCAGGGGGTGATGCAAGAAAATTATTAAATGCTTTAGAAATTATCGTAAACTCTGAAAAAATCATAGATAATAAAATTCTTATCACCAATAAAAGCACTCTTGACATAATACAGAAAAATCTTACAATGTATGATAAAAAGGGAGAAAAGCACTATGACATAATCTCGGCATTTATAAAATCGATACGTGGCAGCGACCCTAATGCAGCAGTTTACTGGCTGGCACGAATGATTGAAGGTGGCGAAGACCCTAAATTTATTGCTCGCAGATTACTGATATTAGCATCTGAAGATATTGGTAATGCAAACCCAAATGCATTATTGCTTGCCAATGCTTGTTTTGACGCAGTAAGTAAAATTGGCTGGCCCGAAAGCAGGATAATACTTTCGCAAACAGCAATATATCTAGCCTCTTCACCAAAAAGCAATGCTTCATATATGGCTATTAATTCAGCAGAGGAAACAGCAAATAGAACAGGTGATTTGCCTGTGCCTCTTCATTTACGCAATGCTCCAACTAAACTTATGAAAGACATTGATTATGGAAAAAATTATAAATATGCACACAACTATAAAAACAACTTTGCAGTACAGGAATTTTTGCCTGAAAAATTATCAGGAAAAAAATTTTATATCCCTCAAAATAATAAGAGAGAAAATTTAATAAGAATGTGGCTTAAAACATTATGGGGGAAAAAATATAATTATTAAAAAAATTTTACTTTTTACTTTAGCCTTTAGCCTTTATACTTTTCACTTTAGCCTTTTACCTTAACCCCCATCAGCCTCCGCTGATTAAATGTAAAACTAATACATTGTCATTTTCGTTTATTAATGTGCTGCTGTAAAATTCTTTTTTTATCAACTTGCCGTTTATCTTAATTACCAACATCTTAAAAGTAAAATTCTTTTCTTTTAACAAGTCTGCAACGGTTATTGTATCATTATCAAAACTTTCTTCTCTGTTATTTAATGTAATTTTCATCCTAATTATTTTCTAATAAAATTTTATTTTTCTTCATTATGTAATAAATTCTCAAGCAAAATTTCAAGCACTTGATTAGCCTGCATATTTGCAACAACAGCAACTCTGGGACAAAGAGCAGGCAAAGATTCAGATACCTCAGAAACACCATCACCACAAATAAACAAATTATCATATTGTATTGTTTTAATAATATTATTTCTCCCCCACCCCGCTATTCCTGAACCTGAAACTATATATTTTTCAGGCATAGCTAATAATACTGTTTCTATCAACATTTGTTTCATTTCCGCGTTATCAAATGCTTCTACAATTATATCGCAATTTTTAAATATCTCAACAATATTCAATTTATTTAATTTTACATCTAAAGCTTGAACATTTATCTCAGGATTAAATTTCTTAATATTCTTCTTTAAAGCAAAAACTTTCTTCTCTCCTATTTGATTATAAAAAAAATACTGTCTGTTTAAATTAGTTTTATCAACCACATCAAAATCAACAATAATAATATTTCCTATACCAGACCTTGCCAAAGAAACAGCACAATTTGAGCCTAATCCTCCTATTCCTGCAATGCCTACAGTTTTATCCTTTAAAATTTTATATATTTTCTCTAACATATCAGAAATAAAATTAACAAAAATATTTTAATCTTTCAGTGCAAGCACAATTTATAAAAATCAAATATATAAAATACCTACAACCAATCTATATGTTGTATTTTACATAACGACATTTATCAAAAAATTGTTCATAAAACAATAGATTTTTATATTTTTGTTTCATAGAAAAATTAATTATTATTTAATCGAATATTTATCATGGATACAAACGAAGTAAAAAGCAGTCATAAATTGTTAGGAAAACTTAACTATGACAAAAAAGAAATATTCAGAGGCTACACTGACAGAACATTATATATCAATGTTTCTGACAACAATTTTAAGATTAAACCTGTTACACAATTAATGAAAGATAAATTTATTGGAGGAAAAGGCTTTGACTTAAAATTATTATGGGATGCCACAAAGCCTGAGACAAAATGGAACGACCCCGAAAACGAAATAGTAATTTCTCCGGGACCAATTGGTGGAATAACTCAATATGCAGGTTCAGGAAAATCATTAGTTACAACAATCTCACCAACAAATTTTGTTATGGACAGTAATGTAGGTGGTTTCTTTGGTCCTTTCTTAAAATTTGCAGGTTTTGATGCTTTGGAAATTCAAGGAAAAGCAGAAAAAGATATTATTATTGTTATTGACGGAACTAAAGGCACAGTAGAAATCAACGAAGCACCCAAAGAATTTGTTGACAGTCATCTTCTTGCCGAGCAATTAACAGAAATGTATGCTGACGACGAAAAAGATAAAATGAATATTGGTGTTATTTCATCCGGTGCCGCTGCAGAACATTCAATGATAGGTATGCTTAATTTTAGTTTTTATGATAAAAAACGAAAAGGTGTAAGACTAAAACAAGCAGGTCGTGGTGGAACAGGTACTGTTTTCAGAGATAAAAAAATAAAAGCTATTGTTGCCAAAGTTCCCGGAATTTCAGGAAACTTAAACAATGTTGCTGATTTAGAAGCTATAAAAGAAAGAGGAAGACGTTTCAACAAAGAGATAAGAGAACTTGACGATGAGCAATGTAGAATGCGTAAAGTTGGTACTGCTCACTTAGTTGAAATAATGGACGACTACGATCTTTTACCTACTCACAATTATAAATTTGGTAGTCATCCTGATACTCATAAAATAGACTCATCAGTATGGATAAAAAAATTCACACAGGGTATTCCTGATGGTTGTTGGGTTGGCTGTACAATGGCTTGCGCCAAAGGTATTGATAATTTTGAGTTAAAAACAGGTCCTTACAAAGGAACCAAAGTTATTGTTGATGGTCCTGAATATGAAAATGCTGCAGGCTTAGGCTCTAACTGTGGAATCTTTGACCCTGATTATATTGCTGAAGCTAACTTTTATTGCGATACATACGGAGTATGCGTTATCAGTTGGGCTACTATTATGGCTTTTATTATGGAATGTTATGAAAACGGTATTCTGAACAAAGAAATAACCGGTGGTCTGGAACTCAATTTCGGTAATGGTGATGCTGCTTTAGAATTATTACACCAAATGGCAAGAGGCGAAGGCTTCGGACGCGTTGCAGGTTTAGGAATTCAAAGAATGAAAGAAAAATTCGTAAAAGACTATAATGCTGATGCTAATTTCCTTAACGATATTGGAATGGTTAACAAAGGTCTTGAATATTCAGAATATGTTTCTAAAGAATCATTGGCACAACAAGGTGGTTTTGCTATGACAAACAAAGGACCTCAACACGATGAAGCATGGCTTATTTTTATGGATATGGTCAACAATCAAATTCCTACATTTGAAGATAAAGCAGAAGCATTACATTATTTCCCTATGTTCCGTACATGGTTTGGTTTAATGGGACTTTGTAAATTACCTTGGAATGATATTGAACCTGCAAATAATGCAGAAACTGACGAACCTGCTAAAGTTCCTGAACATGTTGATAATTATATTACACTTTTTAATGCTGTAACAGGAAATAATATTGACAAGGAAGAAATGATACGTCAATCAGAAAGAGTTTATAACTTTCAGAGGATATTCAACATAAGAAGAGGTTATGGTACAAGAAAATATGATGCTCAGCCATATCGTGCCTGCGGACCTGTTACTGTTGAAGAATACGAGTCCAGAGCTGAAAGATATGATAAACAAATGAAAGAAAAAATTGGTATTGACCCTGAAGGTAAATCTACTGAAGAAAAAGTTGCTATTACAAGAAAATTCAGAGAAGAACAATACGAAAAACTTCTTGATGCTGTTTATAAAAGAAGAGGTTGGAACAAAAATGGTATTCCATTAATTGAACATCTTAAAAACATAGGTATGGATTTACCTGAAGTTATTGATGTTGTTAAAGACTTACAATAGTATAAATTCTTAAAAAAAAAGCTCGCAATTTATTGCGAGCTTTTTTATAAAATTATAATTTAATATTAATTTACGCCTGTTCTTGTATCCCACCACATTTGTTGTCCCCAGAAATGGTCAACAATACCATTCATATGAGAATCAATGTTATTACCATTTAAGTTAACTTCGTCTGTAGGATAAGGATAACGGAAAGGAGGACGATTATGACCGTTGTATACAGAAGAAGGAGCAGCAGACATTAAAGGAAAGTCTGTTCTTCTTGTGCAAGCCCATAAT
>JAGGUV010000128.1 GCA_021158345.1 Bacteroidales bacterium | reverse complement strand
GATTTAATCTTACTCGTGAAAGAGCAAGACAAATAAAAGAAAAAGCTATAAGAAGACTTAGAAACAGTTCCAGGTCTAAGATGTTAAGAGCTTATCTGTAAGGCTTTTCTTCTTACGTCCTGAAAGGACAGCTTAAATGTAAATTGCCACGAATGCATTAATTTTATTGTTCAACTCCTACGGAGTTGTTTGTTGTTTATTGAATTCACCACAGGTTTCACCTGTGGTTATTATAATTCAACTCCTTCGGAGTTTAATTAATTTAAAAATTAGTTAGGGTTTGTTTATTATTAATTTCGGCAAATAAAATAATCCCGTAAGGGATTAAATAATAATAACCGTATGAGAATCATACGGCAGAAAAGATATTACAATTAGAACCCAGCGAAGGGTTCAACAAAATATAATTAGTGCCCGTCTATAAAGTCAGTGTTTAGTTCAGAATGTTCGATAACTATCGGGATGACTGTTTTCAAAACAAGTTTACCCCGTAGCATAGCGTAGCATAACGAAGAAATCGGACATTATGGACAAACACTATTTATATCATTTTCAAATTTTCTTTCTTCAACCATCCAACACTGCCGTTAGCAATTTTTATTTCTACCCATTCGCCCAATTCGTCTATAACCTTAATTTTTGTGCCTTCGTGCACAACAAATAAATCAACACTATTTTTGTTTGGAGAGCTTTTAACAGTTATGCTTGGTGTAAAGATAATTCCTTCGTTTTGGTTTATTGTTGATTTATATTTTTTTATTGAAAAATTTAATGATATTGCAAAAAGAATTATTAAAATTATTCCTGAGAAGAATGAAAATTTACGCATAAGATTATTTTTTGACATAAAATATACCAGAGCCAAAACAAAGAAAAATGAAATAGTAAAAACAGATATTTTAGCCCAGGTATCAACACAATAAAGATTTTTAATGTTTTTCCACCATTTTACAAAAAATAATTCCGGGATTTCTTCAATTTTATCTGATATTCTTGAGTTAGCAACTTCTAAATTATAATTTATGTCTTCGTCGTTAGGTTTTATTTTTTTTGCTTTCTCGAAATATAAAATTGCATTTGCAATATCTTCGGATTTAAAATATGCGTTGCCAATGTTATAATATAATTCTGCTGATTCAAAACCTTTATCAATAATTGAATTATAAAGGTTTATGGCTTTTTCGTATTTAGCATCAGAATAATATTTGTTTGCAGAGTCAATTATTGTTTGATAATTGTTCTGACAAAATATTGATTTTGTGCCTATTGTTAATATCGTTATAAAAATTAAAAATATTATTTTTTTCATTTTACGCTGTTTATTAAATTATTTGAGTTCTCGCTCTGTTTTGCTGATAATTTCTAAAGCTTTTTTATAGATATTTTCCATTTTTTGAGTTTTATCACCTGGAGCAAAACGAGCAAATTCACATTTATTTAATGTATTAATAAATTTATCAATAATGTCTTGATTTACATTTTTGTTGCTTAAAGCATTATTTATGGAATCTATTGACAGCTCCGACAAAGGTATATTAAATTTATCTTTTAAATATCCCCAGAGAGCTTGTGATATTTCATTATAAAAATTTTCATCATCGTTTTTCTTTAAATAACTATTAGCTTTGTTAAGACGTTTGCGTGCGGTTTTAGTTGCTTTTTTATTCCTTATTAAAACTGTATTTTTATTCCTTTTTATTTGTTTTTTCCAGATTATCAGTATTAAAATAAAAATAATCAAAGGGCTGAAAATTAGGATAAAATATGTTTTTGACAAAAAGAAAAATTTGTTAATAGCTTTAAGCTTAAAAGGTTTGGTTTTAATAAATCTTATGTCGCTGCCAACATATTTTATATCTTCTCTGTTAGCTCCTGAGTATGTGATGTTTTTATTTACTTTTTCGTTTCTGTCAACTATTATTGAATATTGCTGTGTTGATAAATTTACATATTTTTTCTTCTTAACATCAAAATAGCTGAATTTAACAGGTTCAATAGTGTAATTGCCTTTATTACGAGGGATTACAACGTATTCAAAGGTACGGGTTCCTGAAATACCATTATTAGTATTTTTTATATTATTAGTAATTTTTGGTTCATAAGATTCAAAATCAGGAGGAAGTTTCAGGTTAATTTTGTCTATAAGGTCTATGTTGCCTTCTCCCGAAATAATATATTTTAGTGTAATGGCTTCGTTAGCTTTTAATCTTTTTTTATCAATTTCCGATTTAATATGAAATTTGCCCACTGCGCCTGAATAATTTTCAGGTTTGTTAATATCAGGCAAAGGCAATACATTTATTTTTAAAGCATTAGAATGTAAAATTTTTTTTACGTTTTGATATGAATCAAAAAAAGGGTCATTAAAGAAAGAATCGAAAAACGGGTCGGAACTCTGTCTGCGTTGTTTTGTTCTTACTTGTGCAAGACATTCGAGTTTTAAAGGCTCAATATTTAGTTTTCCTGCCTTCAAAGGAAATAAAGCAATTTTTCGTATCACTGCAGTGATATATTTTTCTCCGTTAATGAACTCTTCTTTTTGTTGTAAATTATTATCATCTTTCAAAAGATTGTGAGTCCAGAATCCGGGTATTGTATTTGAGTTGTCAATAGAAATATTTGAGATGCCTAATTTAGTATATAATTTATATGTTACTATTACCTGCTCGCCACGATAAGGATTTTTTTTGCTAATGTATGCTTTCAGAAAAATATCTTTATTATTTGATGTTTGTTTTTCTGTGCTATTCAATCGATTATTATTTGTACTGCTGTTTCTGTTATAATTCTGACTTTCTTGGGCACTATTATTACCTTTTACTACTTTAATTGAAATGGAATTTGATTTATATTTTTTCCCTTTAATTTTTATATGTGCAGGAGAAATAACAAAATTACCTTCTTTTGTTGCTGCTATGTAATAAGTATAAGTGTTTGAAACGGATTTTTTTATGTTTCCATTAATAATTTGTATGCTTGAGCTGCTCGATTTGTTAGGACCTGAATAAACATCGAAATTTTCCAGATTAGGACCTTTGAAACCTGAGCCTTTTTTGTTTACTGAATAAGTAAGAGCAAATGTTTCTCCAATACTCACAACTCTTGGAGCTGAGGCAGTAAATCTAATATCTTGTGATATAGATTTTTGCGAAAAAAATATTGCTATTATACTTAATATTATAATTATATTTTTTTTCATCCTTAATGTTTTTCTTTGTCAGATGTTATTAGTTTTTTTTACAAAAATAATCTTTAATTTAATTATCAATTACCAATCTTTTTCTGATTTTGATGATTTAGCTTTAGCTTTTTCTTTATTTAGCTTTTTCATTGTTTTCTTTTCATTGTCCTTCAATGCTTGCAACATACGTTCAGCCTCTTTTTTTGATATCTGTTTTTGTTGTTTCTGCTGTTGTTTTTGTTGCTGCTGCTTCTGTTTTTTCTTGTCTTTATCTTGATTCTGTTTCTTATCCTTTTTATTTTTTTTCTTATCTTTGTTTTTATTCTTGTCTTTATTTTTTTTCTGCTGCTGTTGTTGTTTTTTCAATTTTTTTTGGGCATAAGCAAGATTATATTTTGTCTCTTTGTCTTTTGGATTATATTTTAAAGCATTTTTATACGAGCTAATACTTTCAGGATATTTTTTTAATTTAACTAATGAATTACCTAAATTATGAAATACTTTTGCTTTCTGTTTATTGTCTAATTTATATTGAGTGAGATCATTAAAAATTTTAGCAGCCTCCTGATAATTTTTTTGTTTATACATAGCATCGCCGAGGTTAAATTGTCCTTTAAACGTAGTACTGTCTATGGCAAGCGATTTTCTATATTTTATCTCTGCATCCTGATATTTTTCATCCTTATATAATTTATTACCTTTTCGTATCAGCTTGTTTTCTTTTTGTGCAAATGCTGTTGTAGAAAATATTAGAATTAATAATATTGAATATAAACGATATTTCATTTTTTTTGTCTTTATAGTTTTAACAAACAAAATTATTTTTTAAAAATTTTAATGTTCTTAAATAATTTTATCTTTTTTTCATAAATTAATAATTCAATCACTAATAATATGAAGGCAGGAAAAATAAAATATTGAAATCTGTCTTCATAATCAGTGTACATTTTACTTTCTATTTCAGATTTATTTATTTTATTAATATTCCGGAAAACTTTCTGTAATCCAGCTGATGAATTGTTAGCTCTGACATAAATTCCTTTTCCTTCAGAGGCAATCTGTTGGAGCATTGATTCATTTAATTTTGTGATAATAGTATTGCCTTGTCTGTTTTTTTTAAAACCTATTTGTCTGTGATTTTTATCATACTCGGGAATAGGAGCACCATCAGGTAATCCCATACCAATTGTAAATATCTTTATATTTTTTTCTTTTGCATCATTAATAGATTTAAACACATCACCTTCGTGGTCTTCGCCATCAGTAATAATAACAATAGCTTTATTATGTTTGTCATTGTTAAAAGATTTTGAAGCTAAATTTATGGCAGCTGAAATTGCTGTGCCCTGTACAGGAACAATGTCGGTGTTTATTGTTGACAAAAACATTTTTGCAGCTCCATAGTCTGTTGTTATAGGAAGCTGTGTATATGCTTTTCCTGCAAAAACAATTATCCCGATTCTGTCTCCCTGCAATTTGTCAATAAGTTTTGAAATAGATTGTTTTGCACATTCCAGTCTGTTGGGTTTGATGTCTTGTGCCAGCATAGAATTCGACACATCTAAGCATATCATAAGGTCGATACCTTTACGTTTTACTTTTTCAATTTTTGAACCTATTTGTGGATTGGCAAGACCAATGATTAAAAAAATATAAGCCAATACCAGAAGCGTGAATTTTACTACAGGATTTTTTCGTGATGCATCAGGCATTAGCCTTTTTAATAATAAATCATCACCGACTTTTTTTAATGTTTTTTTTCTCCATTTAATTTTTAAGGAGAATATTAATATTAAAAAAGGTATTAATAATAATCCGTATAAATAATATGAATTTTCTAAACGTATCATATTCTGTTTGTTAAGATAAAGTTTTAAAAGTTGTATTTTTTAATACTATTTCAATACATAATAATATTAGAGCAAAGATTACAAATGGTAAAAATTTTTCATTTTTTATTCTGAACTCTGTAACATCAATTTTTGATTTTTCTAATTTATCAATTTCATTATAAATTTTAATGAGTTTATTTTTGTTATAAGCTCTAAAATATTTTCCTTCAGTTGTTTGAGCTACTTTTTTAAGAACATCTTCATCAATTTTTACTTTAACATAATCGTAAGCATACTGACCGTTAGGATAAATAGCCACAGGAGTTTTAGCTTTTCCCATTGATCCAACGCCAATGGTATAAACTCTAATGCCGTAAAGTTTAGCAATTTCAGCAGCAGATTCAGGGTCAATAGATCCTGCATTGTTAACGCCATCAGTTAACAATATTATTACTTTGCTGATGGCTTTGCTGTCTTTTAGACGGTTTACTGCTGTTGCCAATCCATCGCCAATAGCTGTGCCACCTTGCAACATACCACTTTTAATATCGTGTAATAAATTTATTAATATTGAATGGTCTGTTGTTAGCGGGCATTGTGTAAAACTCTCTCCACCAAATACTATCAGACCTATTCTGTCACCGGGTCTACCTTTGATGAATTTTTTTGCCACTTCTTTTGAGGCTTCCAGTCTGTCAGGTTTAAAATCCTGTGCCAGCATACTGCCTGATATATCCATAGCTATCATTATGTCAATACCCTTTATACTCACATTTTGTCTTTTTGTACTCGTTTGTGGTCTTGCCAGGGCTATTATTAATAATGATAAAATTATCATTCTGATTACAAATAGCGAGTGATATAAGCGTTGTTTTATACTTTTTTTTGTAGCCTCAAAAATATGTGTTGAGGGAATTTGTATCTCTGCATTTATTTTATGATGCCTGTACCAATACCAAACTGATAATATTGGTATTAATATTAAAAAGTATAAAAAATATGTATTTGCAAACTCAATATTATGAAACATCTTTATTTAATTTTCAAAATTAATATATTATAAAGTCTCTATGATTTTAAATAAAAATCACTGTTTTATTTCTACTTTAATATTTTTGTTTTTAATTTCCGTTTGATCATTGTCTTCAACTTTTAAAATTGTATTTTTAACAAATGCAATAGCATTATTCATGCTTAATTCCTGGTCAGAGGGCAGAGGTTTTTCTTTAGCGAACTTAACAAGGTCAGCAAGAATCAACATCTGTTTGATTTTATCTTTCAAATCATCATTAATTTTTAATTTACTTACTTGCTGTAGAATTTCTTCACTTGTCATTTCAATAGCTTGTATATTAAATCTTTGCTCAATATATATTCTTATAATCTCTGTAAGTCTAGAATGATATTTTTTTATAAAACCTTTCTGCCAGAGTTTTTCCTCTTTAAGTTTATTAAGACTTTCGAGAGCAATCTCATAAGCAGGACGTTCTGGCTTTGAGCGTAATTTTAATAAAGGCTCTTTCTTTTTTCTTTTTCTGATAAAATAAATAATTAAAAATACAAGAACAGCAAATGCAATAGCTGCTAATATCCAAGGCAATACTTCCATAAAGCTTACAGGTGCTTCGATAGGTGATTTTATGGGTTTAATATTTTTTGTTGTGTCAACAGCAATGGTATTTACTTTTAGCAATAAAGGATTAGTTTCTTTGAAATGTATTATGCTGTCATTAGGTTTTTTAAAATTAAAACGAATAGGAGGGATGGCATAATATCCTGAATCAAAAGATGTTATTGTAATCTTTTGTTTTAAAACAATTTGCTGTTTGTTATCAGATAAAACAGAGTCAATTTTTGATTTTTCAATTATCTCGATATTTTTTGAGATAGTATCATTTAGCAAAGGCCATAAAACTTTATTTTTTGCAGACGTTGTAAAACTAATATCCAAGTTTATCTGATCGCCAATTAAAATGCTGTTAGTATCAATTTTAGCATTTGCCTTTTGAGCCTTAATAAATAATGGCGAAAAAAATAATAAGCTTAAAAATATTATTTTTTTGATTTTTTTCATCGTTTTACTTTAAATTTTTCATTTAATTTCCCAAGTATTAAAACAATCACCAAGTCTCTCCGTCCCCAAGTCGCCCCGTCACTATGTCGCCCTGTCGCCCCCTCGTAATCTCGCTCCGTCGTCAACTTGACTCATATTTTTACTCCCGATAGGTATCGAAATTACTTTAGCCTTTCCCCGATAGTTATCCCCGATAGTTATCGGGATTAGCCTTTAACCTTAATACCTTGCTTCTCTTCTTTTAAATAAATTAATCAAAGGTCTCACATAATCTTCGTCAGTACGTATGTTTACAACATCCACACCACTTTTTATAAATGTGTTGTTAAGATAATTTTTATGTTTTTTTGTCCAATTATTAAAATTCTCCCTGACGGTTTTGTCTGATGTGTCAACCCATAATATATTTCCTGTTTCAGCATTTCTAACTTTCATAAGTCCTATGTCAGGTAGTTGATAATCCCATTTATCATAAATGTTTATTGCAATTAAATCGTGTTTGTTGTTTGCTATTTTCATAGCATTATCAAAATTTTCATCAAAAAAATCTGAAAGTAGAAAAGCAGTACATCTTTTTTTTATGACATTAGTGAAATATTTTAGTCCTACAGAAATATTTGTTTTTTGACTTTTGGGTTTAAAATCAATTAATTCTCTGATAATTCTTAAAATATGTTTTGACCCTTTTTTAGGAGGAATAAATTTTTCAATAATATCGCTAAAAAATATCATACCTACTTTATCGTTATTGTGAATAGCAGAGAAAGCCAGAACAGCAGCAATTTCTGTAATGATATCTTCTTTGAACTGTTTTTTTGTGCCGAATTCATTTGAACCGCTTACATCAACAATAAGCATTGTAGTAAGCTCACGCTCCTCTTCAAAAATTTTAACATAAGGATGATTATATCTCGCAGTAACATTCCAATCTATCGAACGAATATCATCACCGTACTGGTATTCTCTGACTTCACTAAAAGCCATACCCCGCCCTTTAAAAACACTGTGATACTGTCCTGAAAATATCTGGTTTGACAGACCACGTGTCTTTATCTCTATCTTTCTGACTTTTTTTAATATTTCTGTTGCTTCCATTATCCTTTGTTAATATTAATTATAATAAAATTTTTAAAAAGTATTAAGGTTTATGGCACCTCAACAGTATTTAAAATTTCGTTAATTATTTCTTCAGTAGTAATATTTTCTGCTTCTGCTTCATAAGAAAGTCCAATTCTGTGGCGTAATACATCGTGACAAACAGCACGAACATCCTCAGGAATTACATAACCTCTTCGTTTTATAAATGCGTATGCTTTTGATGCTAATGCCAGATTGATACTTGCTCTTGGAGAAGCACCATAGTTTATCAGGTTTTCGAATTTTTTGAGTTTATATTTCGAAGGATATCGTGTTGCAAATACTATGTCAGTGATATAATTTTCGATTTTTTCATCAATATAAACTTCTTTTACAATATCCCGTGCTTTGATAATATCTTCGGGTTTGATAACAGTATTAGTTGTTACAATAGTTTTAGCAATGTTTTGTCGTAAGATTAGCTTTTCTTCTTCTTTGCTTGGATAATCAATAACAACTTTAAGCATAAAACGGTCAACTTGAGCTTCGGGTAAAGGATATGTCCCTTCTTGTTCGATAGGATTTTGTGTTGCCAATACAAGAAAAGGGTTCATCATAGGATAAGTGTTTTTGCCAATAGTAACCTGACGTTCCTGCATAGCTTCAAGTAAAGCAGATTGTACTTTTGCAGGAGAACGGTTTATCTCGTCAGCAAGAATAAAGTTTGCAAAAATAGGACCTTTACTTACTAAAAATTCTTCTTTTTTCTGACTGTAAATCATTGTACCGATAAGGTCGGCAGGTAATAAATCGGGAGTGAATTGTATGCGGTTGAATTTTGCATCTATTGTTTTTGCCAGACTTGTTATTGCCAGAGTTTTTGCCAAGCCGGGAACACCTTCGAGCAAAATATGTCCGTTTGATAATAAACCTATCAATAAACGTTCAACCATATGCTTTTGTCCTATTATTACTTTGCGCATCTCAATATTTATTATATCAACAAAAGCACTTTCTTTTTGTATCTTCTCGTTTAATTCTTTAATATCAATATTCATAATTTTATTTTTTAATTTTTATTTAGCAAAAGTAATTAATGATAAAATATAAAAATTTTTTTTTATGTTAAAATTTGTTAAACGAAGGAAAATAAAAATTAAAATTTTTTTTATAACCTTGAGGGATTATATTATCGAATAAAAGAAATATTTTGTAAAGATTCGGGGCAAAAAAATAGCCTTCAAAACAATAAGTAAAGAAGGCTAAGTACCCAGGGCGGGACTTGAACCCGCACGGCCGCAATGGCCATTGGATTTTAAGTCCAACGTGTCTACCAATTCCACCACCTGGG
>JAGGUV010000110.1 GCA_021158345.1 Bacteroidales bacterium | reverse complement strand
TTACAAGGTAACTGTTAATTCTCCTGAAAAATATTATTTTGTTACAATATTTACTGATATCACCGAATACAAAAAAGTAGAAGAAGCTCTGCGAGAAAGTGAAGAAAATTACCATTTGATATTCTCAAATATACCGTTGGGCGTCTTGCACTTTAACGAAAAAGGAATCATTACAATATGCAATGATCAGTTTGTGAAAATCATCGGGTCAACACGAGAAGTTCTGGTGGGACTGAATATGTGTAATCTGCAGGATAAGAACATCGTTTCTGCTGTTAAGATGGCACTAAATGGAAAACCGGGTTATCATGAGGGTGACTACCATTCCGTTACAGCAAATAAAGTCACTCCGGTGCATGCTCTGTTTGCTCCAGTTACTTCTAAAGAGGGTAAAATTATCGGAGGTGTTGGTATAATTGAGGATATTTCCGAACGTAAGAAGTCTGAGGAGATTTTGCTCGAAAGTGAAAGACGGTTTCAAGCTTTTATGAATTATATTCCCGCAGGAATATTTATCAAAGATTCGGATGGGCATTATTTGTTTTCAAATAAGTTTAATAGAGATGCTCATAATATTGAAAATTGGGAAGGGAAAACTGTATATGATTTCTTTTCTAAAGAAATTGCTGATAAATTTACAAAAGAAGATAAAAAAGTACTCAAAGATGGATATTTATTGACAGAAGGGAAAATTACTAAAAATAATGGACAGTCATTTTATTATAAAAACCATCAATTTATTATTGAGCAGACTGATGGTAAAAAATTGATTGGGGGAATATCATTAGATGTAACAAAGGAAAAAGAAACAGAAATGGAGGTAAAAGCTCAAAACTTAAGATATTTCACTTTGCTACAAAATTTAAATGGCATGGTTTACCGTTGCAAAAATGATAAAAATTGGACAATGGAATTTGTCAGTAATGGTTGTGTTGAATTAACAGGATATAAACCTGATGATTTTATAGATAATAATAAACTTTTGTACAATGATATTATTTTACCAAAATATCAGGATTATTTATGGAATCAATGGCAAGAAAAACTAAAAAGTCATGAAGCGGTAGAAGTGGAATATGAGATTAGAACTGCATCTGGGGAAATTAAATATGTATGGGAAAGAGGTCGTGGTATTTTTAATAATAATGGTCAATTATCGCATTTAGAGGGATTTATCACTGACATTACCAGACGTAAACGTGCTGCAAAAATTCAAAAGGTAATATATAATATTTCAAATGCTGTTAGTATTACAGAAGATCTTGACGAATTTATCGGTTTGATACGAAATGAGCTTGCAACAATTATTGATACAACAAATTTTTATGTTGCTCTTTATGATAATAAAACTGATACAATTACTTTACCATTTTTTGCTGATGAAAAGGATAAAATCACTTCTTTCCCGGCTGGAAAAACATTAACTTATTATGTAATTAAAACACATAAATCTCTTTTGGCAACGAAAGAAGAAATTAAAAAATTAGAAAAATCAGGAGACATTGAAATTTTTGGAGCAGTTTCGGAAATATGGCTTGGTGTTCCTCTTAAAGTTGAAGAAAAAGTAACAGGTGTTCTTGCCGTTCAAAGTTATACTAATGAAAATGCTTATAATAAATCGGATATGGAGATACTTGAATTTGTTTCTGACCAGATAAGTATTTCTATTGAAAGAAAACGAGCAGAGAAAAAATTGAAAGAAAAAAATGCTGAATTAATTATTGCTAAAGAACACGCAGAAGAAAGCGATCGTCTTAAATCTTCCTTTCTTGCCAATATGAGCCATGAAATTCGTACGCCTATGAACGGAATACTCGGTTTTACCGATTTACTAAAAGAGCCTGATTTAACCAGTGAAGAGAAGGAAAGATATATTGAGATAATTGACAAAAGTGGCGTGCGTATGCTTAATATTATTAATGATTTAATAGATATTTCTAAGATAGAAGCAGGGCAAATGGAAGTTTTTATTTCAGAAACAAATATTAGCGAACAATGTAAATATTTATATACTTTTTTTAAACCCGAAGTTGAAGCTAAAGGAATGCAATTTTATTTAAAAAATTCTTTATCTGAAAAAGAGGTGATAATAAATACTGATAAAGAAAAACTTTATGCTATTCTTACAAATCTTATAAAAAACGCTATTAAATATTCTAAGAAAGGGTACATTGAATTTGGCTATGAAAGAAAAGATAAATATCTTGAATTTTTTATAAAAGATACAGGAATTGGTATTGTAAAAGAAAAACAAAAAGCTGTTTTTGAACGTTTTATTCAGGCTGACCTTACGCTCTCTAAAAAATTTGAAGGTGCTGGTCTGGGATTGTCTATTACTAAAGCTTATGTGGAAATGCTCGGTGGTAAAATTTGGGTTGAATCAGAAGAAGGAAAAGGTTCACAGTTTTATTTTACTATTCCTTATAATCCCCCTGATGTTTTGAATGCTAATTAGTTTATCATGTGAAATTCAGTTTATTTAAAAATCCACAAGGTTTTAAAAACCTTGTGGGTTGTGATTTATTTCGTCAGTATTTTTTTGTAAAGCGGGCTGAAAGCCTATTTTAATTCAGCCCGATGGCAGCGCCTCGGGATTAAATGTTTGAGTGTGAAAAGAGCGCCCTGAAAGGGCAGATTACATTTAATATGTACAAGAAAATGCGCTGTTTATATTTTTTGAAAAGTATCC
>JAGGUV010000158.1 GCA_021158345.1 Bacteroidales bacterium | reverse complement strand
TTTTAATAAATTTGTTTTTGATAATGATACTGAAATGTCTGCCATTCTTTTATCAAAAAAAATTAAAAAAATTTTTAAAAAAAGTTATGAGATTAAAATTAAGAATAAAAAATACAATCTTATGTTAATTTATAAAAAGTAAAAAGTTAATGGATTATTCTAATAAAATATCGCGGGAGTTAAATCTTCCGGAAGAAAATGTTAAAAATACAATTGATTTGTTAAATAATGGTGCTAGTGTGCCTTTTATTGCCAGATATAGAAAAGAAATGACAGCAAGCCTTGATGAGGTGTTAATAGCAAAAATAAGAGATAGAGTTCAACAATTAAAAGAGATTGACAAAAGAAGAGAAAGCATATTAAATAGCATTGAGAAACAGGATAAACTGACTAAAGAATTAGAGGAACAAATATATAATGCTGAGAGCTTATCCGAATTAGAAGATATTTATTTACCTTATAAACCAAAACGAAAAACCAGAGCGAGCATAGCAATATCAAAAGGACTGGAACCTCTTGCTAAACAATTGATATTGCAATATGATAATTTTAATGTTATTTCAAAAGCTTCTGAATATATTAATAAAGAGAAAAAAGTTCCTACTGCAGAAGATGCTTTGTCAGGAGCACGCGATATTATTGCTGAATGGGTAAATGAAAATAAACGTGCAAGGCAAAATATTAGAAATTTGTTTAAAAAAGAAGCGGTAATTACTTCCGAACCTGTTAAAAATAAAGAACTTGAAGGTATTAAGTATGAGCAATATTTCGATTATAAAGAAAAATCAATGCACGCACCTTCGCATAGAATACTTGCAATGTTCAGAGGCGAAAATGAAGGATTTTTAAAACTGAATATTGATGTGTCTGAAGCTGATGCCATTTTAATTCTAAAGAAAATTTTTATTAAAGCAGAAAATTTGTCTTCTGCTCAGGTATTGCTTGCTGTTAAAGATGGATATAAAAGATTGTTAAAGCCTTCAATTGTAACTGAATTGAGAAGTTTTATAAAAGAAAAAGCAGATAAATATGCTATTAAAATCTTTGCTGAAAATCTCAGACAATTATTATTAGCTCCACCTTTAGGTCAGAAAAGAATTTTGGCAATTGACCCGGGATTCAGAACAGGTTGTAAAATTGTTTGTTTAAATAGTCAGGGAAAATTATTACATAATGAGACAATTTACCCTCATCAGCCTCAAAATATGGTAAAAGAATCGATGAATAAAATTTTAAGCCTTGTTAATGCTTATAATATTGAAGCTATTGCTATTGGAAATGGTACTGCTGGCCGTGAAACAGAAAATCTTATTAGAAAAATCCGTTTTGATAAAGATATTAAGGCTGTGATGGTAAACGAAAGTGGAGCTTCAGTTTATTCTGCTTCTGATGTTGCAAGAGAAGAGTTCCCTGATTATGATGTTACTGTTCGTGGCGCTGTTTCTATTGGCCGTCGTTTGATGGATCCTTTAGCCGAGCTTGTTAAGATAGACCCCAAATCAATTGGTGTTGGACAATATCAGCACGATGTAAACCAAAATTTATTACAAAAATCATTAAACGATGTTGTAGAAAGTTGTGTTAACCTTGTTGGCGTGGAGATTAATACTGCAAGCAAGGAATTATTGACTTATGTTTCAGGTGTTGGACCGTCGTTAGCAAAAAATATTGTTGACTATAGAAATAATAATGGAGCTTTTCAATCACGTGAAGAATTAAAAAAAGTGCCTCGTTTTGGAGCTAAGGCTTTTGAACAGGCAGCAGGTTTTTTAAGAATTCAAAATGCCGAAAATATTTTAGACTCCACTGCTGTGCACCCTGAATCATATTACATTGTTTATAATATTGCACGTGAAAATAATTCTTCTCTTGAGGATTTAATTAAAAATGAAGATTTAAGAAATAAAATAAATATTAATGATTTTGTTGATGATAAAGTCGGAATACCCACATTAAAAGATATTATTAGCGAATTAGCTAAACCAGGAAGAGACCCGAGAAAAAAAATTGAATTTTTTGAATTTACTAAGGGTGTTAATAAAATTCAGGATGTTAAACCCGGTATGAGGCTTAACGGTATTGTTACCAATATTACTGCTTTTGGTGCTTTTGTTGATATTGGTGTTCATCAGGATGGGCTTATTCATATTAGTCAGATGGCAGACAGATTTGTTAAAGATCCTAACGAAATTGTTAAATTAAACCAGAAACTTAAAGTTAAAGTTATTAGTGTGGATGTTGATAGAAAAAGAATTCAATTATCATTAAAAGAATAATCTTTATTTTTTATTGAATAATATTTTTTTGATAATTTTGTTTTATTGTATTGAAAGAAATGTTATACCTGTGATTTATGATTTTATAAATAGAAGTTAGAAACTCGAAATCAGCAATTTGTTTTAATTTCTATTTTCTAATCATGAAATACTAAATGTAAAAAAAAATATTTAATTATAAATTAACATACTTTGACATTATAAATATATGAAGCATCCATTTTATAAATTATTAATAGTTTTATTTTTTGCTATATTATCTTATAGCTATTCGTATTCACAAAAAATTAAAGGAGCATTAATATTTGGGACTAATATTTGTCAGGTGGATGGTGATGAGGTATATGGATTTCATAAATTTGGTTTTAATACAGGAGTATCAGCAATAATACCTTTTGGTAATAATAATCAGTGGGACATCACTCTTGAGACATTGTATAATCAAAAAGGTGCTTATCAAAAACCAAAATTTGAACCACCTGAAACCGGTGAATATAAATTAAAACTTAATTATGCTGAAGTGCCTGTTTTAATTCATTATACTGATAAAGGAATAATTACTGTTGGGGGTGGCTTTTCGTGGGGAAAATTAGTAAAAGCAAAAGAATGGGAACATGGAAATAAAACTGAAACAAATATTGACGGCCCATATAAATCTACTGATTTTAATATACTTGCCGACCTTAGGTTTAGGCTTTATAAAAAATTCCATTTTAATTTAAGATACGCATATTCACTAACAAAAATCAGACAAAGAACATACTCCCCACCTGATGTTAATCCGTGGACAAGAAAACAATATAATAATTTAGTGTCGTTCAGAATTATTTACATTTTTAATGAAAACCCACCAATAGCAAAAAAACATAAATAATTATTAAAAAAATTAATGAATAATAAAGATTCGAAATACTGGATAGAAAAATTACAACTTCAAAGACATCCTGAAGGTGGATATTTTAAGGAAATTTATCGTTCTGATGAAATAATTAAAAAAGAATCTTTACCTGAAAGATATAGTGATGAAAGAAATTTTTCTACATCAATATATTTTTTGCTTGAAAAAAATGATGTTTCTTTGTTTCACAGATTGAAATCTGATGAGATATGGCATTTTTATTCAGGCACATCTTTAACATTATATATTATTGACAAAAATGGTTTCTTAAAAAAAATTGTTGTTGGCGATAATCCTGACAATGAAGAAGTTTTACAGACTGTTATAAAAAATGGAAACTGGTTTGCCGCTAAAGTGAATAACCCTGATTCTTATAGCTTAATAGGGTGCACTGTATCTCCCGGTTTTAGTTTTAATGATTTTGAATTAGCAAAAAGAGAGGATTTGATAAAATTATTCCCCGATCATTCGGATATTATTAAAATGTTTACAAAATAATTTTTTAATATTATTGCTTTGAATAATTAATTTTATAATTTTGCACCCGTTTTAAAATATATTTTATTATTAATTAAAAGAAAGAGAGAGTATTTATTATGATTATTATCCCTGTTAAAGAAGGTGAGAATATTGACAGAGTTCTTAAAAGGTATAAAAGAAAGTTTGAAAAGATTGGTGTTGTAAAAGAACTTAGAAATAGAAAACAATTTATAAAACCCTCTATTAAAAAGAGAGAACAAAAATTGAAAGCTATTTATATTCAACGACTTCGTCAAGCTGAAGAAATTTAAAGGGGAAATTTTCGTTTTTTTATTAGAAGAATTTGCATTTCTATATAATTTTTTATACCTTTATCCGTTTATAATTAAAGGTTAAATTTTTTATTGAAATTTAAATTCTTCTTTTTTTTTATGGTATATAGTAATAGATTTATTGAATATATTAAATACGAAAAACGTTCATCGATAAATACTGTTCAGGCATATAAAAGTGATTTGCAGCAGTTTTATTACTTCCTCAAAAGACAATACAATATTGATAATATTAAAGAAGTTAATCACCTGATAATCCGTTCATGGATAATTGATTTAATAGATAATGGCATTTCAAACAGGTCAATAAACAGAAAGTTAAGCACATTAAAATCTTTTTATAAATATCTTCTAAGAAATGAAATTATTGATAAAAACCCAATGAATAAAATATTATCCCCTAAAACTACTAAAAAATTACCTGTTTTTGTTGAAGAAGAAAAAATGAATTTATTATTAGATGAAGTCGATTTTGGAGAAGGATTTACAGCCTTGAGAGACAAATTGATTGTTGAAATGTTATATGATACAGGAATTAGGTTATCTGAATTAACAAATTTAAAAGTTTCTGATGTTAAAATTAATGATTCATCATTAAAAGTATTGGGAAAAAGAAATAAAGAAAGAATTATACCATTTTGTGATAGATTAAGATTAATTATTAATGAGTATTTAAAACAAAGAAAAGAGGTAAACACTGAAAATTGTGAATATTTTTTTATTACAGCAAAAGGTAAAAAAGTTTACCCTAAGCTAATATATAGAATAGTAAATAATTATCTAAGTAAGGTAACAACATTGCAAAGAAAAAGTCCACATGTGTTAAGGCATACATTTGCTACTCATATGTTAAATCATGGTGCGGATTTAAATGCTATTAAAGAATTATTAGGTCATGCAAATTTGTCCGCAACTCAGATATATACGCATAATACAATTGAGAATTTAAAAAATATTTATAAACAAGCCCATCCAAAGGCATAAAATGGAGGTAAAAGATATGAAGGTAAATATTAATTCTGTACATTTTAAAACAGATTCGAAATTAGAAGAATTTATTAGAGAAAAAATTGAAAAATTATCAAGCGTATTTGATAATATTTTAAGTAGTGAAGTAACATTAAAACTTGATAATAATGAAAAGAAAAAAAATAAAATATCTGAAATAAAGTTGAATATCCCGGGTAATGAACTTTTTGTTAGCAAACAAAGTAAATCTTTTGAAGAGTCATTTGATAATGCTGTGGAAGCCCTTAGAAAACAGTTAAAAAAGCATAAAGAGAAAATGAGAAAAAAATAATTTAGAAAAAAAATACAAAAATTTTGTTTGTTTAAGAATAATGTATATTTTTGCAGTCCTTTTTAAAGAAAAAAAAGGACTGTTTTTAAAATATAGTTGTTTGAAATGATAATGCCGATGTAGCTCAGTTGGCCAGAGCAGCTGATTTGTAATCAGCCGGTCGGCGGTTCGAATCCGTCCATCGGCTCTTAAATATTAAATTAAGGGGAGATACCAGAGCGGTCAAATGGGGCAGACTGTAAATCTGTTGGCGAAGCCTTCGGAGGTTCGAATCCTCCTCTCCCCACTTTTTTTAATGCGGAAGTAGCTCATTTGGTAGAGCGACAGCCTTCCAAGCTGTAGGTGGCGGGTTCGAGCCCCGTTTTCCGCTCTCTTTGCCGATGTAGCTCAGTTGGTAGAGCGCGTCCTTGGTAAGGACGAGGTAACGGGTTCAAATCCCGTCATTGGCTCATACTTTTTAGTATAATAGTTTTTTTTAAAAATAATATATAGAATACATACTTAATTAAATACTTTTTGTTATGGCAAAAGAACATTTTGATCGTTCCAAACCTCATGTTAATATAGGAACAATTGGTCACGTTGACCACGGTAAAACTACTCTGACTGCTGCAATTACTTTGAATCTACAAGATAAAGGTTTATGTGAATTTAAATCTTTCGATTCGATTGATAATGCACCTGAAGAAAAGAAAAGAGGTATAACTATTAATACAGCTCACGTTGAATATCAAACTGAGAATAGACACTATGCTCATGTTGATTGTCCAGGCCACGCTGATTATGTTAAAAACATGGTAACAGGTGCCGCACAGATGGACGGAGCTATTCTAGTTGTTGCAGCAACTGACGGACCTATGCCTCAAACTCGTGAGCATATCCTTTTAGCTCGTCAGGTTGGCGTACCTAAAATGGTCGTTTTCATGAATAAAGTTGATATGGTTGATGATGACGAACTCTTAGAACTCGTTGAAATGGAGATTCGTGAGTTATTATCATTTTATGGCTTTGATGGTGATAATACCCCTATTATTCAAGGTTCTGCTTTAGGCGCTTTAAATAAAGAACCTAAATGGGTTGAAAAAATATGGGAATTAATGGACGCTGTTGATACATGGATTCCATTACCTCAAAGAGATGTTGATAAAGATTTCTTAATGCCTGTTGAAGATGTTTTCTCAATTACTGGTCGTGGTACTGTTGGAACAGGTAGAATTGAAACAGGTGTTATTAAAACAGGAGACCCTGTTGATATTATTGGTATGGGAGCTGAAAAATTAAAATCAGTTGTTACTGGTGTTGAGATGTTTAGAAAAATTCTTGACAGAGGTGAAGCTGGTGATAATGTTGGTCTTCTTTTAAGAGGTATTGCTAAGGATGAAATTAAAAGAGGTATGGTTATTGCAAAACCTGGTTCAGTGCATCCTCACAATCATTTTAAAGCTGAAATCTATGTTCTTAAAAAAGAAGAAGGTGGTAGACATACTCCATTTCATAATAAATATCGTCCACAGTTTTATTTTAGAACTACTGATGTTACAGGTGAAATTACTTTACCTGAAGGTATAGAAATGGTTATGCCTGGAGATAATGTTACTATTGAGGTTAATTTAATTGCTGACATCGCTATGAATAAAAATCTTAGATTTGCTATTCGTGAAGGCGGTAGAACAGTTGGTGCTGGTCAGGTAACAGAAATTTTAGATTAAAAAATAATATTTATATAAATAGATAAAGACCTTATTTATTATTGGGTCTTTATCTGTTTATTTTATTAGAATATTTAATAAAAATAAACGGGTGTAGCTCAACTGGTAGAGTAGTGGTCTCCAAAACCATTGGTTGTGGGTTCGATTCCTACCACCCGTGCTAAATATTAAAAAAATTATGGCGAAAACAAAATTTGGAAAATATATTAAAGAATGTTACGATGAATTAATTTTCAAAGTTTCTTGGCCATCTTGGAAAGAATTACTTAATAGTACAAATGTTGTATTCATTGCTTCCCTTTTAATAGCAGTTGTTGTCTATTTGATGGATATTTCATTTAAATCTTTATTAGAGGCATTTTATAAATTCTTCTAAATAATAAATTCTTTTCTAAGAATTTTTAATATTTTATAAATTTAATAATTATTCTATAATTTCATAATTCAATATGGCTGATCAAGAAAAAAAATGGTATGTTTTAAGAGCTATTAGTGGTAGCGAAAAAAAAGTACTTCAGTATATTGAAAGTGAAATTTCTCGCTTGAATTTAGAGAATTATATTTCGAGAGTATTAATTCCAACTGAAAAAGTATACCAAATAAGAAATGGTAAAAAAATCAGTAAGGAAAGAAATTATTTTCCGGGATATATACTCATTCAGGCAACACTTGTAGGAGAAGTTCAGCACGTTTTAAAAAATGTGCCGGGAGTAATAGGATTTTTAGGTACTTCAAAAGATGAACCTGACCCGTTGCGCCCTTCTGAAGTTAACCGAATATTAGGTAAAGTTGATGAATTAGCTGAACAAGGTGAGGAAGTAAATATTCCGTATATTGTTGGAGAATCAGTTAAGGTTATTGATGGACCTTTTAGTAGTTTTAGCGGAGTTATAGAGGAAATTAACGAAGAGAAGAAAAAACTGAAAGTTATGGTTAAAATTTTTGGTAGAAAAACACCGCTGGAATTAGGATTTTTACAAGTTGAAAAAGAATAATTTATTAAATTCGTGTCATTTTTAAATTATTAATGAATTTTTAACGAGGAAATTAAAATGGCAAAAGAAATAGTCGGATTGATAAAATTACAAATTAAAGGCGGCGCTGCTAATCCTTCACCTCCTATAGGCCCTGCTTTGGGTGCTAAAGGTGTGAATATAATGGATTTTTGTAAACAGTTTAATGGTCGTACACAAGATAAGGCAGGAAAATTAATTCCTGTTATTATTACTGTTTATGCTGATAAATCTTTTACTTTTATAATTAAGTCTCCTCCTGTTGCTGTTCAATTAATGGAAGCTGCAAAAATCAAAAAAGGATCTTCTGAACCTAATAGAATTAAAGTAGCTAGTGTTTCCTGGGAACAGGTTAAAACTATTGCAGAAGATAAAATGAAAGACTTAAATGCTTTCAAAGTTGATTCTGCTATGAAAATGGTTGCAGGTACAGCAAGAAGTATGGGGATTACTATTACAGGTAAAAGCCCATTTGTAATTTAATAAATGTTGTAATTAAAATATAAAAGTTTAAATACTTTTATTATTAACATTAGGTAGAATGGTGAAACTGACAAAAAAAAGAAAAGAAGCTTTAAAAAAATATGATAAGAGTAATAGTTATTCTTTGACTGAAGCTATAGAAATTGTTAAAAATATCAGTAGTACCAATTTTGATTCTTCTGTTGATATTGATGTTAGATTGGGCGTTGACCCAAGAAAAGCAAACCAAATGGTAAGAGGTAGTGTTACATTGCCTTACGGTACTGGTAAAACTAAAAAAGTTTTAGTATTGTGTACTCCTGAAAAAGAAGAGGAAGCAAAAAATGCCGGAGCTGATTATTATGGTTTAGATGAATATATCAACAAAATCAAAGGAGGCTGGACTGATATTGATGTTGTTATAACTATGCCAAATGTTATGCCCAAAGTTGGGCCCTTAGGTAGAATTTTAGGCCCACGTGGATTAATGCCTAACCCCAAAACTGGAACTGTTACTATGGATATTACTAAAGCTGTAAACGATGTTAAAGCTGGTAAAATCGATTTTAAAGTAGATAAATATGGAATTATTCATTCTTCTATCGGAAGAATTTCTTTTGAAAATGAGAAATTATCTGAAAATATTAAAGAATTATTTCAATTGATTTTAAAATTGAAACCTGCTACAGCTAAAGGTACTTATGTTAAAAGTATTTATATCTCAAGTACTATGAGTCCTGGTGTTTGTGTTGACCCAAAATCAATAACTGTTTAGTTTTTTTAATCTATGATTAAAGGATAATATCATGAAGAAAAAAGAAGAAAAAAATCAAATTATTGATACTTTGGCAGAAAAATTGGCTGATAATAATAATATTTATATTACTGATATATCTGAATTAAATGTAGATAAAACAAACGCTCTTAGGAGAGATTGTTTTAATAAAGATGTTGAATTAGTTGTTGTTAAAAATACATTGCTAAGAAAAGCAATGGAAAAAACAAATAAAGAATTTGACGATTTATATCAGGTTTTAAAAGGACCTACATCTTTGATGTTTAGTGATATCAACAATTTGCCTGCTAAAATTATTAAAGTGTTTCGTGCAAATTCAAAAAAACCTATTTTAAAAGGTGCATTTGTTGAAGAAACAACATATATTGGCGATGAGCAACTTGACGCTTTAGTTAATATAAAATCTAAAAATGAGCTTATTGCTGATGTAGTAGCTCTATTACAATCGCCCGCTAAAAATGTTATTTCTGCTTTACAATCAGGTGGAGATAAAATTGCTGGCGTGTTAAAAACTTTATCGGAAAAACCTGAATAGGATTTTCTAAAGTTAAATATAATTAATTAAATAAATATTTAAATAAATCAAATAAATTTTAATAAGATGACAGATTTAAAAGCTTTTGCAGAACAATTGGTTAATCTAACAGTAAAGGAAGTTAATGAATTAGCTCAAATATTAAAAGACGAATATGGCATTGAACCTGCAGCTGCTGCTCCTGTTATGGTAGCTGGAGCTGGCGCTGATGCTGCTGGAGCTGAAGAAGAAAAAACATCTTTTGATGTTATAATTAAATCAGCTGGTCAATCTAAATTGGCTGTTGTTAAATTAGTTAAACAATTAACAAGCTTAGGACTTAAAGAATCAAAAGAATTAGTTGATTCTGCTCCTAAAGCTATCAAAGAAGGAGTTACAAAAGACGAGGCTGAAGGTTTGAAAAGTCAATTAGAAGAAGCTGGTGCTGAGGTTGAGATTAAGTAATAATTGATATTTATAATTGTTTGAAATAGACTCCTTTACTTTTAAGGGGTCTATTTCCTGATTTTTATCTAAATCTAATTTCGTTTTGATTATCATTAATTAAAAAAAATATACCTTGGCTTCAAAAAAAATTGAAAGAAAAAGTTTTGCATCAACAAAAATTCATTTTCCATATCCTGATTTTCTTGATATTCAATTAAAATCTTATCGTGATTTTTTACAACTTGAAACAAATCCGGAAAACAGGAAAAATGAAGGATTATTTAAAGTTTTTAGTGAAAATTTTCCTATTACTGATGCAAGAAACAATTTTGTCCTTGAATTTATAGATTATTATGTAGATCCTCCTAGATATTCTATTAAAGAATGTAGAGAAAGAGGATTGACATATAGTGTCCCTCTTAAGGCAAAATTGAAATTATATTGTACTGATCCTGAACACGAGGACTTTGAAACTAGCATTCAAGATGTTTATTTAGGAATGATTCCTTATATGACACCTAAAGGTTCATTTCTTATTAATGGTGCTGAAAGAGTTGTTGTTTCTCAGTTGCATAGATCTCCAGGTGTGTTCTTCGGTACAAGTTTCCACTCTAATGGAACACAACTTTATTCTGCCCGAATTATCCCTTTTAGGGGTTCTTGGATGGAATTTACTACGGACATCAATAATGTAATGTATGCATATATTGATCGTAAAAAGAAATTACCTATTACTACCCTCCTTAGAGCTATTGGATTTCAAAGTGATAAGGATATTTTAGAAATTTTTGACCTGGCACAAGAAGTAAAAGTTACTAAAACAGGCCTCAAAAAAGTTATTGACCGTAAATTAGCTGCCAGAGTTGTTAAATCATGGTTTGAAGATTTTGTTGATGAAGATACAGGCGAAGTTGTTTCTATTGAAAGAACTGAGGTGATTATTGAACGTGAAACCGTTCTTGAACAAAAACATCTTGAATTAATCCTTGATTCAGGTGTTAAAAATATTTTATTGCATAAAGAAGATTCTGATAGT
This sequence comes from Bacteroidales bacterium, assembly GCA_021158345.1. GTDB lineage: Bacteria > Bacteroidota > Bacteroidia > Bacteroidales > AUK083 > AUK083. The sequence goes on along the minus strand of JAGGUV010000158.1, from coordinate 8,094 downwards.
GAAGATTATCAGATCATTTTTAATACCTTACAAAAAGATACTGCAAACTCCGAAAAAGAAGCTGTTGAATTTATTTACCGCCTTCTTAGAAATGCAGAACCACCAGATGAAGAAACTGCCAGAGGAATTATTTATAAATTATTCTTCTCTGATAAAAGATACGATTTAGGTGATGTTGGAAGATATAAAATTAATAGAAAATTAAATATTGATACTCCGCTTGATATTAAAGTCCTTACTAAAGAAGATATTATTGCGATTATTAAATATTTAATCAAACTTGTTAATGATAAAACAGAAGTTGATGATATTGACCACCTTAGTAATAGAAGAATTCGTACTGTTGGCGAACAATTATATAATCAATTTGGTGTTGGACTTTCAAGAATGGCTCGTACTATTCGTGAAAGAATGAATGTAAGAGATAATGAAGTATTTTATCCTGCAGATCTTATTAATGCAAAAACACTATCTTCTGTTATTAATTCGTTCTTTGGAACAAATCCTTTATCTCAGTTTATGGATCAAACAAATCCATTATCTGAGCTAACACATAAAAGAAGAATTTCAGCATTAGGTCCAGGCGGACTTTCCCGTGAAAGAGCTGGCTTTGAGGTTCGTGATGTCCACTATACCCATTACGGTAGGTTATGTACTATTGAAACTCCTGAAGGCCCAAATATTGGACTTATTTCGTCTTTAAGTGTATATGCCAGAGTTAATAATTTGGGATTTTTAGAAACTCCTTATAAAAAAGTTGTTGATGGTAAAGTACTCCTTGACGAACCTCCTGTTTATCTCAGTGCTGAGGAAGAAGAAGAAAAAAATATTGCTCACGCTAAAATTTCATTAGAGGATAACGGTTCTATAGTTGATGATAAAATTAAAGCACGTTTTCTTGCAGATTATCCTATTATCCCTAAAGAAAAAATTGATTTAATAGATATTGCACCTAATCAGATTGCATCAATAGCTGCTTCATTAATACCATTTTTGGAACATGATGATGCTAACCGTGCTTTGATGGGATCTAATATGATGCGTCAGGCTGTTCCTCTTTTGAACCCCGAAGCTCCTATTGTTGGTACAGGAATAGAAAAAGATGTTGCTAACGATTCAAGAGCATTAATAAAAGCTCAAGCTGACGGTATTGTTGAATATGTTGATTCTCAACAAATTGTTGTTCGTTATTCTCGTCTTGAAACTGAAAGATTAATTAGTTTTGATGATGATGTAATAACATATAATTTAACTAAATTTACCAGAACAAATCAAAATACTATTATTAACCTTCGCCCTATTGTTTCAAAAGGTGATAAGGTTTTTAAAGGACAACCATTATGCGAAGGTTATGCTACTCAAAATGGTGAATTAGCTTTAGGAAGAAATCTTATGGTTGCATTTATGCCCTGGCAGGGTTATAATTTTGAGGATGCTATTGTTATTTCCGAAAAGGTTGTTAAGGAAGATATTTTTACTTCTCTTCATATCGAGGAATTTTCTCTTGATGTTAGAGATACTAAAAGAGGTCCTGAAGAATTAACTAATGATATCCCAAATGTTAGTCTCGAAGCAACTAAAAATCTTGATGAAAACGGATTAATAAGAATTGGCGCTGAAGTTAATGAAGGTGATATTTTAATAGGTAAAATTACACCTAAAGGCGAAAGTGACCCAACACCAGAAGAAAAACTTCTTAGAGCTATTTTTGGAGATAAAGCAGGTGATGTTAAAGACGCTTCTCTTAAGGCACCTCCTTCTATGCATGGAATTGTTATCGACAAAAGACTTTTTTCAAGAGCTATTAAAGATAGAAAATCTAAAAATAAAGATAATGAAATTATCGAACAATTAGATAAGGAATTCCAAAAAGAAGCTAGTGAATTAAAATCTAAACTTATTGATAAATTATCAGTTTTAGTTTTAGGTAAAATTTCTCAAGGTGTATATAATAATTATAAAGAAGTTTTAATACCTAAAAAAGTTAAGTTTAATGCTAAACTTTTAATGAGTATTGATTATAATACTGTTAATACAAGCAGATGGACTTCAGATAAGGGGAAAAATAAACTTATCGGAACACTTATCAATAATTATATAATAAAATATAAAGAGAAGCTGGGATATTATTCACGTAAAAAGTTTATTGCTAAAATTGGTGATGAGCTTCCAAGTGGAGTAATACAAATGGCTAAAGTTTATGTTGCTAAAAAACGTAAACTTAAAGTTGGGGATAAAATGTCAGGACGACATGGTAATAAAGGTATTGTAGCTAAAATTGTAAGAGAAGAAGATATGCCATTCCTCGAAGATGGAAGACCTGTTGATATAGTATTAAATCCTTTGGGTGTACCTTCACGTATGAACCTTGGACAAATTTATGAAACTATCTTAGGCTGGGCTGGAAAGGTGTTAGGATGCAATTATGCTACTCCTATTTTTGATGGTGCTACTGATAAGCAGATTAATGATTTGATTAAAGCTGCTGGATTACCTGAAAATGGAAGAGTAAAACTATACGACGGGCAAACTGGTAAAGCTTTTGATCAAAAAATTACTGTTGGATATATCTATATGCTTAAACTTCATCATCTTATTGATGATAAAATGCATGCTCGTTCAATTGGTCCTTATTCGTTAATTACTCAACAGCCACTTGGAGGTAAAGCTCAGTTTGGTGGACAGAGATTTGGTGAAATGGAAGTATGGGCTCTCGAAGCATTTGGTGCTGCTAATATTTTGCAAGAAGTACTTACTGTTAAATCAGATGATGTTCAGGGTAGAGCCAAAACTTATGAAGCTATTGTTAAAGGCGATAATATGCCTACTCCGGGAATACCAGAGTCTTTTAATGTTTTAGTTCATGAGTTAAATGGTCTGGGACTTAACATTTCTTTTGACTAATTTAAAATATTAAGTTCTGCTTTCTTTTAAGCAGAACTCTATAATTATAATAATTATTAAATCAGCAATATTCCATGGCTTTTAGAAAAGAATATAAAATTACTTCTAATTTTTCAAACATTACTATAAGTCTTTCATCACCTGAGGTGATATTAGAACGTTCTCATGGTGAAGTTTTAAAACCTGAAACTATTAATTACAGGACTTATAAACCCGAACGAGATGGCTTATTCTGTGAAAGAATATTTGGGCCAATAAAAGATTGGGAATGTCATTGTGGAAAATACAAAAGAATAAGATATAAAGGTATTGTATGTGATAGATGTGGAGTTGAGGTTACAGAAAAAAAAGTTAGAAGAGAAAGAATGGGACACATACATTTAGTTGTTCCTGTTGCTCATATCTGGTTCTTTAAATCATTACCTAACAAAATTGGGGCTTTATTAGGTTTACCTAGTAAAAAACTCGATTCAATAATCTATTACGAACGCTATGTTGTTATTAATCCCGGAGTCAAGGCTGCTGATGGTATAAAATATTTAGATTTCCTGACAGAAGAAGAATATTTTGATATCGTTGAAACTTTACCTAAAGATAATCAACACCTTGACGATAGCGACCCTAATAAGTTTATCGCAAAAATGGGTGGTGAAGCTTTATATGATTTGCTTTCAAGAATTGACCTTGACAAAACATCATATGAATTACGTTATAAAGCTAATAATGAAACTTCACAACAACGTAAACAAGATAATTTAAAAAGATTAAAAGTTTATGAAGCTTTTCGTGAAGCTAATAAACATATAGAAAATCGTCCTGAATGGATGATATTAAAAGTTATTCCTGTTATTCCTCCTGATTTACGTCCTCTTGTTCCTTTAGATGGAGGAAGATTTGCTTCTTCTGATCTTAATGATTTATATAGAAGAGTAATTATTAGAAATAACAGACTTAAAAGATTAATTGAAATAAAAGCTCCTGATGTAATTATGCGTAATGAAAAACGTATGTTGCAGGAAGCTGTTGATTCTTTATTAGATAATTCAAGAAAAGCAAGTGCTGTTAAAACCAGTTCTAACAGACCTTTAAAATCTTTAAGTGATAGTTTAAAAGGTAAACGCGGTAGATTCCGTCAGAATTTATTAGGTAAAAGAGTTGACTATTCAGGTCGTACTGTAATTATTGTTGGACCTAAATTGAAAATGCACGAAGTAGGTCTTCCTAAAGGTATGGCTTCCGAATTGTTTAAACCTTTTATTATTAGAAAATTATTAGAAAGAGGAATTGTTAAAACTGTTAAATCAGCTAAAAAAATTGTTGACAGAAAAGATCCTGTTGTATGGGATATCCTTGAAAATGTTTTAAAAGGTCATCCTATTTTACTTAACCGTGCTCCTACATTGCACAGATTAGGTATTCAGGCTTTTCAACCAAAATTGATTGAGGGTAAGGCAATGCAACTGCACCCATTGGCATGTACAGCTTTTAATGCTGACTTTGATGGTGACCAAATGGCTGTTCATGTTCCTTTAGGAAATGCTGCTGTTTTAGAAGCTCAATTGTTAATGCTTGGCTCTCATAATATTTTAAATCCAGCTAATGGATCACCTATTACTGTACCTTCTCAGGATATGGTTCTTGGTTTATATTATATTACTAAAGGTAGAAAAAGTATTGAGGAAAATCCTGTAAAAGGTGAAGGCCTTACTTTTTATTCAACACAAGAAGTAATTATTGCTTATAATGAAAGACGTGTTGATATTCATGCTTTCATTAAAGTACGTATGCCTGTTAAAGGTGAAAATGGTGAGATTAAAAATGAAATAATTGAAACTACTGTTGGAAGAATTATTTTTAATCAATATGTTCCTGAAGGATTTCCATATATTAATGAGATATTAACTAAGAAATCTCTACGTGAAATTATTTCAAAAGTGTTCAAAGAATTTGGTACTGATGTTACAGCTAAATTTCTTGACGATATTAAAGATTTAGGATATCAGATGGCTTTTGAAGGTGGACTTTCTTTTAACTTAGGTGATATAGTTGTTCCTGAAATAAAAGAAAAATTAATTACTGATGCTAATCTTGAAGTTGATGATGTAATGAATAATTATAATATGGGTTTCATTACAAATAATGAGAGATATAATCAGATTATTGATATTTGGACACATACAAATTCACGACTTACTCAAGTTCTGATGAAAGAATTATCTCATGACAGACAAGGTTTTAATCCTGTTTATATGATGCTTGATTCAGGTGCTAGGGGGTCAAAAGAACAAATACGTCAGCTTGGTGGTATGAGGGGTTTGATGGCTAAACCACAAAAATCAAGTGCTAAAGGTGCTGAAATTATTGAGAACCCAATTCTATCTAATTTTAAAGAAGGATTATCTGTTCTTGAATATTTTATTTCTACTCACGGTGCTCGTAAAGGTTTAGCTGATACTGCTCTTAAAACTGCTGATGCAGGTTATTTAACACGTCGTTTGGTTGATGTTGCACAGGATGTTATTATTACTGATGAAGACTGTGGAACTTTAAGAGGATTAACAGTTTCTGTTTTAAAGAAAAACGATGAAGTTGTTGAGACATTATACGATAGAATTTTAGGTAGAACATCACTACATGATATCTATCATCCTAATACCGGTAAATTAATTGTTGCAGCAAGTGAGGAGATTACTGAGGAAATAGCTGAAGAAATTGATAAATCTCCTATTGAATCTCTTGAAATTAGATCAGTTTTAACTTGTGAAGCTAAAAAAGGTGTTTGTGCTAAATGTTATGGTAGAAACTTATCAACAAATAAAATGGTTCAAAAAGGTGAAGCTGTAGGAGTTATTGCAGCTCAATCTATTGGTGAACCCGGAACCCAGCTTACTCTTCGTACTTTCCACGTCGGTGGTACTGCTTCTAATATTGCAATAGAATCCAGTATTGTTGCTAAATATGATGGTATTCTTCAGATTGATGAATTGCGTTCTGTACCTTATACAAACAAAGAAGGCAAGTCATACGATGTTGTTATTGGAAGATCTGCTGAATTAAGAGTTATTGATAAAAATACTAAGATTGTATTAAATTCAATGTACATACCTTATGGCTCTAATTTATATTTTAAATCAGGTGATGAGGTTAAAAAAGGAGACCTTATTGTTAATTGGGATCCTTATAATGCTTTTATTTTATCTGAAGTAGCTGGTGTAGTAAAATTTGAAAATGTTATTGAAGGAAAAACGTATCGTCTTATATCTGATGAACAAACAGGTTATCAGGATAAAGTAATTATTGAATCAAGACGAAGAGTTAAAAATCCTTCAGTAAAAATTTACTCTTTAGAAAATGATGAATTAATTAAAAATTATGATATTCCTGTAGGAGCTCATATTGTTGTAAACGAAAATGATAAAATTATGGCAGGTGATATTATTGCTAAAATTCCAAGAGCTATTGGAAAAGCAGGTGATATCACTGGAGGTCTTCCTAGAGTAACTGAGTTATTCGAAGCTCGTAATCCTTCTGATCCTGCTGTAGTTTCTGAAATTGATGGTCTTGTTTCTTTTGGTAAAAAACTTAAACGTGGTAATCGTGAAGTTATTATTACTTCTAAAACCGGCGAAGAAAAACACTATTTAATCCCTACTTCTAAACAAATTCTTGCTCAGGAAAATGATTATGTTAAATCAGGGACTCCTTTATCTGAAGGTGCTATTACTCCTAAAGATATTCTTGCTATTAAAGGTCCTATGAAAGTTCAGGAATATATTGTTAATGAAATTCAGGAAGTTTATAGATTGCAGGGTGTAAAAATAAATGATAAGCATTTTGAGGTTATTGTTAGACAGATGATGCGTAAAGTTGAGGTTGCTGACCCGGGTGATACTAAATTCCTTGAAAATGAACTTGTTGATAAAATTGATTTCCAGGCTGAGAATGATTGGATATTTGATAAGAAAATTATTGAAGATGAAGGTGAATCAACAAATTATAAAAAAGGTCAAATTGTTAGTATTAGAAAGCTAAGAGAAGAAAATTCATTGTTAAGAAGAAGAGACAAAAAACTTGTTGTGGCACGTGATGCTCAACCTGCTACTGCTCGTCAGGTATTGCAAGGTATTACAAGAGCTTCTCTGCAAACTAAGAGTTTCTTATCTGCTGCTTCATTCCAAGAAACCACTAAAGTTCTTACTCTTGCTGCTATTCAAGCTAAAACTGATTCGCTTCAAGGTTTGAAAGAAAATATTATTGTTGGTCATTTAATACCTGCAGGTACCGGACTTCCTGAGTATAAAGACATCATTGTTGGCCCAAAAGCAGATTATGAAATGATGATGAAAGCTAAAGAGGAGAATGTTTCAGCTGATACGGACATTATTGAAGATGCCAATATAATTGATAATGAAATTATAAAAGACTAAACTGTTTTACTATGAATGATAATAATAAAAATAAGCAAAATCAATTAAATATTGAGTTAACAAATGAAATGGCTGAAGGCATTTATTCTAATTTAGCTATTATTACTCATTCTCATTCTGAATTTATTATTGATTTTATTAAGGTTATGCCTGGTTTGCCAAAAGCAAAAGTTAAGTCTAGGATTATTATGACTCCACAACATGCTAAAAGACTATTTAATGCTTTAAAAGGAAATCTTAAAAAATTTGAATCACTTTATGGTGAAATTAATGAAACCGGCGGTGGACCTATCCCTCCATTTACTTTAGGAGGACCTGCTGCTGAGGCTTAAAAATATTAAGGGTGGTAGTAAAACTAACACCCTTTTTTTATGCTTTAATAAAATTTATTTTTAATATTCTCTGATTATAAAAATTAAATAATCTCCTAATTTTTTAAATCCGTACTTTTTATATAGTTCAATTGCTTTTAAGTTATTGCGATGAACCTCGAGTTTTATTTGTAGTTTTTTTTCTTTAGCATAATCAATTGAAGCCTTTAGCAGTAATTTGGCATATCCTTTATTTTGATATTCTTTTTTAATTCCAAAATGATGCAGATAAATTCTACGAGCATCATTTGTTAACCACGATGTTCCTATAACTTCATCATTATCAGAATTTACTAAAACAAGAAATTTGCCACCTGAATTAATTGTTTTTTCAATTACCTGGTTATTATCACCTCTTTCTTTACTGTCTAAACCTAAATCTTCCCAAATAT
>JAGGUV010000061.1 GCA_021158345.1 Bacteroidales bacterium | reverse complement strand
TTATCATTGGCAAGTAGGTTATTAAGTTTTATTTTATAGATTTGTATAAGAAGAGCCGTATGACGAGAGATTGTCAAGTACGGTTCTGTGAGAGGCTTAGGGTGAAATTCCCTTTGCCTACTTGACCCGCCACCGTAATAACCCCTAATTCTCACCCCCCAAAATATCCTTCAAAACTCCAAAAAAAAATATTTATACCTTAAAATTCATTAATATTTCATTAATATTTCATTAATATTTTTTTTATCATTAATATCTAAAAAAAAATTAAAGTTTTTAAATTTCCTTTTATTAAATAAAATTAACTAAATATTTTTCAAATCACCTGAAGAATATTAACCCTCTATTAATTCAAAATATTTTATTTTTTTAAATTAGATTTTCCTGAAAACCCGCCAAGCACTTCTATCTTTTAATTAAATCCCCTACTAAACTTAGCCGCCAACTTTAGCATTTATTAAAATGATAATAACAAATTAATGAGAAAATCTTATGAAATAAGCCGAACGCAATGCTAACTAAACAGTACGCAATGCTAACTAAACAGTACGCAATGCCAACTAAGCAGTACGCAACGCCAACTAAGCAGTACGCAACGCTAACTAAGCCGAACGCAATGCCAACTAAGCAGTACGCAATGCCAACTAAGCAGTACGCAACGCCAACTAAGCAGTACGCAATGCCAACTAAGCAGTACGCAACGCTAACTAAGCAGTACGCAATGCCAACTAAACAGTACGCAACGCTGTTTATACCTTTTCCAAAGTTTTAAACTTTGAAAAAAGTTTATTAATCCAAAATATTTTATTTTTTAGATTATATTTTTCCTGAAAACCCCCCAAGCACTTCTAAAGTGCTAGGCGGATGAAGACAAAGAGCTTCCGTAAAAGAAGAAACTAAAATAGTATAAAATCAAAACCCACAAGGTTTTTAAAACCTTGTGGGTTTTTACCTCTTCCAGAGTTTTAAAATTGGAAGAGGTATAATTATTTTTATACTATTCTTTCTCTATATTTTTAAGATTAAGCTCATCAAGTTGTTCATCAGAGATAGAAGAAGGAGAATCGATCATAATATCTCTTCCTGAATTATTTTTAGGAAAAGCAATAAAATCCCTGATAGACTCTGATCCTGATAAGACAGCACACCAGCGGTCGAAGCCAAAGGCAATACCGCCGTGAGGAGGTGCTCCGTATTCAAAAGCATTCATTAAGAACCCAAATTGTTGCTGAGCCTGTTCCTCTGTAAATCCCAAGGCTCTGAACATACGTTTTTGTAAATTTTTATCATGAATTCTTATGGAACCTCCACCAATTTCATTTCCGTTTATCACCAAATCATAAGCATTTGACCTTACATTTTTTTTGTCTTTTTCAAGCAAGTCTAAATCTTCGGGTTTAGGTGCTGTAAAAGGATGGTGTTTAGCAAGAAATCTCTGTTTATCTTCGCTCCACTCAAACAACGGGAAATCAGTAACCCACAAAGGAGCAAATTTTTCAGGATCTCTTAATCCTAATCTGTTGCCCATTTCCAATCTTAATTCGCAAAGAGCTTTGCGAGTATGCTCTGTTTCTCCTGATAATATTAAAACTAAATCGCCGGGTTTAGCATTCGTTTTTTCAGCTACAATTTTTAAATCTTCCTGAGAATAAAATTTATCTACTGATGATTTAAATGTTCCGTCATCATTACATTTAATATAAACTAATCCTTTAGCTCCCACTTGTGGTTTTTTAACAAAATCAGTTAGTTTATCTAATTGTTTTCTGGAATAGCTCCCACAATTTTCAGCACAAATACCAACAACAATTTCAGCATCATCAAAAACTTTAAAACCTTTGCCTTGCATAACATCATTAAGTTCTACAAATTTCATATCAAAACGAATATCAGGTTTATCAGAGCCATAATATTTCATTGCATCAGCAAAAGTAATTCTCGGAAATGTATCAGCATCAATATTTTTTATTGTTTTAAATAAATGTTTTGCAAGTCCTTCAAAAATATTAAGAATATCTTCTTGTTCAACAAACGACATCTCACAGTCGATTTGAGTAAATTCAGGTTGTCTGTCGGCACGTAAATCTTCATCGCGGAAGCATCTTACAATTTGATAATATCTGTCGAGGCCGGCAATCATCAACAATTGTTTAAAAGTTTGAGGAGATTGAGGCAAAGCATAGAATTTGCCGGTATTCATACGTGAAGGCACAACAAAATCCCTTGCTCCCTCAGGAGTGGATTTAATCAAAAAAGGAGTCTCTATCTCCAAAAAATCAGCAGCGTTAAGATAATTACGGATTTCCATTGCCATTTTATGACGCAGCACAAGATTATTTTTGTTTACATTTCTTCTAAGGTCAAGATATCTGTATTTCATTCTTAAGGCTTCGCCACCGTCGGTATTATCTTCTATTGTGAATGGAGGTACTTTTGATTCGTTTAAAATTTCTAAATCATTAACAATAATCTCAATTTCACCAGTAGGCATATTTTTATTTTTATTGCTGCGTTCAACAACAATGCCCTTTGCTTTTATAACATATTCCCTTCCTATTTTTCTGGCTTTTTTGCAAAGTTCAGCATCAGTATTCATATTAAAAACCAATTGAGTAATGCCATATCTGTCTCTGAGGTCAATAAAAGTCATACCTCCAAGATCGCGTGATTTCTGTACCCAGCCGCATAATACTACTTTTTTGTCAATATCTTTTATATTTAATTCACCGCAATTATGTGATCTTAACATATTTTAAACGCTTTATTCAATTAAAATTAATTTTAAAATGCGAAATTAAAAAAAAT
>JAGGUV010000051.1 GCA_021158345.1 Bacteroidales bacterium | reverse complement strand
TCTGCAATTTTGGCAAACTCAGGATACAATTCAGTCCATTCCTCATTTTCACCCATTGCCGAGGCTTTTAAATTTTCAAGAGTTGTTCCTATTTTTCCTGCCGGATACATTGCTGTAATTTCTACATCACCACCTTCAAGAAATTTAAAAAAGCGTTTTGCATGTTCTTTTTCGTTCATTGCAGTTTCTTCAAATATTGCTGCAATTTGTTCTAAGCCTTCTTTTTTTGCTTGTTTAGAAAAATAATCATATCGCATTCGAGCTTGCGATTCACCTGCAAATGATTTTAATAAGTTTTGTTCTGTTTTTGTTCCTTTTAAACTTTTCATGTTTTTTTATTATTGATTATTAATAATTCTATAATTTTTTATGACATAACCACCAATCTTCACATTTTATTGTTCCTTTTTTATCATCGGCTAATCTTTCTTCTTTAGCTTTTTCGTTAGCTGCAGGAGGAACAATAACCTCATCACCCCAAAGTTCGTTATTTGGCCAGTTAGCAGGAGTAGCAACACCAAACTCGTCTGTAGTTTGAAGAGCTTTAACAACCCTGAGTATTTCATCCATATTTCTTCCAACTTCTTGTGGATAATAAAGCATTAATCTCATTGTGCCATTTGGGTCAACAACAAATACAGCTCTAACAGTATTTGTCCCTTTTTTTGGATGAAGCATACCAAGCTTCATAGCTAATTTCCCCATTTCATCGGCAATAATTGGAAATGTTATTTCTTGATTTAAATTTTCTTTAATCCATTCAGTCCATTTAAGATGTGAAAAAACCTGATCAACAGAGAGCCCGATTAATTCGCAATTAAGTTTTTTAAACTCATCATGTTTTTTTGCAAACGATACAAATTCAGTTGTGCAAACAGGAGTAAAATCTCCGGGATGACTGAATAGCACAAACCATTTACCTTTATAATCTTCAGGTAAATTTTTAATTCCAAAAGTTGTATTAACTTTTACCGATGGGAATTTATCTCCCAGTAATGCTAATTTATTTTCTGTTAAATTTTCCATTTTTTTATTTTTTTAATGTTTCTATTTTGTTGTTGGCGGAACAAACACTCTTGTACTAAGTTCTTTGTCCATCATAAATAATCCATTACCTTTACCTTCAAGCATTTTAAGTTGGTTTAGAATATTTCCGGTATTTGCTTCTTCTTCAACTTGTTCGGCAATAAACCATTGTAAAAAATTATTTGTAGCATGATCTTTTTCTTCAATAGCTACATCAAGTAAGTTGTTTATTAAAGAAGTTACTAATTGTTCGTGAGCATAAATATCCTCAGCAACTTCAATAACGTTTTTCCATTCTGTTTTTGGTTGTTCAATAGTAGTTAAAACAACTCTTCCGCCTCTTTCATTTATGTAATCAAACATCTTCATTGCATGGAATTGTTCTTCTTCTACCTGTATTCGCATCCAATGAGCAAATCCCGGTAGATTTATCGATTCAAGATATGCAGACATTGATAAGTAAAAGTAAGCAGAATATAATTCTGCATTTACCTGTTGGTTTAATTCTTGTTCTACTTTTTTGTTTAACATTTTTTTTTGTTTAAAATTTTATATAAATTATTTTTCAAATTTCCACAATCCATGAAGATTGCAATATTCTCTTGCTGAAATAATTTTTTCGTTATCATCAACTTTAAAAATTGCTTCAGGCTCATCGTCATGTGTAAGATATTTTCTGTACACCTTATTTTCGGTTAATAGTTCTATCCATTGAATATAGTGTTTTTCAGTCATTGGATGTGTTACATTTTCACCGACTTTAACTTTATATCCTCCTTCAATTTTTTCGATAAAAGGAACATGTTTTTCAGTGGTGCTGTCTGCTGTACTTTCTTTTAAAAGATTCATGTCTTGGCCACAGCAAACTAAAGTACCTGCACCTGCATTTGTTACTTCTACAATGTTGCCACAAATTTCGCATTTGTAAACTTCTAATTTTTTTGTCATGATATTTCCCTCCCTAGTTTTATGTTTAAAAATTAATAATTATTTTTTGTTTTTACAGTTTTCACAAATACCTTTTATATATAAATGTATTTGCTTTATCTCAAAATTTTCAATTTGTTTAATATTTAAGTTTTTATTATCAAATGAGAAATCATAAATATTCCCGCACTTTATACATTTAAAGTGTCCGTGTGTTGAAGTATCTGCGTCATATCGTGTTTCATTATCTTCAATATTAATTATTTGAGTTATTCCCTTATCAACAAAAAATTTTAAAGTATTATAAACTGTTGTTTTTGATAAAGTTGGAATATATGGGACTAAATCTTTGTAAATCATATCTACAGTAGGGTGATTCATATTTTCAATAAGATATTCAAAGATTTTTATTCTTTGATAAGAAGGTTTAATCCCTGCCTCTGTTAAATAATTTTTAACATTTTGTATTTGTTTCATATTTGAAATTATTACAATTTTAAAATCATTGCAAAGATAATTTATTAAAAAACAAAAAGCAACTTTTTTTTAAAAAAAATGCTTTTTAAATTTTATTTAACTATAAATAGGACTGTTTCTAATTGATTTGGAGTGAATAATGTGCTAAAAAAAACTTCCGTCTTAAATTAATGAAAAACATTAGATTTTATTTTTTCTGTTTTTTTGCTTTAGCTTCGAATTCTTTAATTAAGTCTTCAGGCGATTTACCTAAGTTGTTAAGAGAAGCTTGCGCATCGTCAGCAAAATCATTATCAGGATATTTATTGATAAAGCTAATATATATTTCTTTAGCTTTATTTAAATCTTTATAAAAATTTTCATAAATATATCCTTTTAAAAATAAACATTGAGGTGCTTTAGAATAATCAGGATAATCTTTCATTATCTTATCAAAAAATTTCAATGACTGTGCCGGTTTATTAGCATACATCAAATAATCAGCAGCTTTAAACAAAAAATCAGGCGATAAACTGTCATCAGGATAATCATCTACATAATCACTATACATTTTAATTAATTCATTCATTGCATTTTTATCAATATCTCCTGTAGTATTAGAATAAACTATTTTCTCTGTTTTTTTTATTCTTTTTATAGCTTTGTCTTTTGACGATTGACAAGAATATAGAGCTACTATTATCAATACAAATAAAATTTTTTTTAATATTTTCATAATAAAATCTTTTAAATTAATTTTAAAAAAAGTAAAAATAATAATTTATTTTCTATATTTATTTTTCGCAGAAAGAATTTTATAGTCAACTTTTACATTTCCTTTTATAATATCGTTTAATTTTTTTTTAAGTAAAGTTTTTCTGATGGAGCTTAAATGGTCAATAAAAAGAATTCCTTGAAGGTGGTCATATTCATGTTGAATAACTCGTGCAAGAATTCCGTCATATTCATTTTCATGAAAAGTAAAATTTTTATCATAATATTGAATTTTAACATTTGAAAGTCTGATAACATCTTCATTAATTTTTGGTATGCTTAAACAACCTTCATTAAACGACCATTTTTTCCCTGATCTTTCTATTATTTTAGGATTAATAAACTCTTGTTTAAAACCTTTAGCTTCTTTATAATACTCAGTAAAAGGGTCTGCATCAATAATAAAAAGCTGTGAAGACAAATTAACCTGAGGTGCAGCCAATCCCACTCCTGAAGATTGATACATTGTTTCATACATATTTTCAATTAATTCATCTAATTGAAAATCGCCTGGTTTTATTTCTGAAGCTTTTTTTCTTAAAATAGGCATTCCATATGTTGTAACCGGTAAAATCATCATCAAATATTTTTAAATTTTAAATACGATTGAAGTATTAAAGTAGCACTAACTTTATCAATTAAAGCCTTATTCTGCCTTGCTTTTTTCTTTAATCCTGATTGTAAAATTGCCTGCGAAGCCATTTTTGATGTAAATCTTTCATCCATCCTCTCAACAGGAATATCAGGAAACATCTTTGCTAATTTTTTTACAAAAGGTTCAATAAATTTAGCTGACTCCGAGACAGTATAATTCATCTGCTTTGGCTCACCAACAACAAAACATTCTACATTTTTTTTAGAAAGATAGTCTTTTAAAAAAACAAAAATATCTTTTGAAGGTACTGTGGCGAGTGAATTAGCTATAAGCTTAAGCTCATCAGTTACAGCAAGTCCTACTCTTTTCTGACCATAATCGATAGCTAATATTCTACTCATAATACTATTATTAAATAACTATGCAAAATTATAAAAGAAATTTGTATAATATGAGAAAACATAAAAATATTATTTTAGGTCAGGATTAATATTGTGAATTATATCGTTAGAATAGAAAAAATATTATTTTTGGAATACAAAAAAAATATTTCAAATGGATAATAAAGAAATTCAAACCATAATTGAATCGGCATGGCAGGACAAAAGTTTGCTAAACAATATTAATACTCAAAAAGCTATAAGACAGACAATCGACTTATTGGATAAAGGAAAAATCAGAGTTGCCGAGCCTGTAAATAATACTTGGAAAATTAATGAATGGATTAAAAAGGCAGTAATATTATATTTTCCAATTCAAAAGATGGAAACAAAAAAAGTTGGAGACTTTGAATTTTATGATAAAATTTCTTTAAAAAACAATTATAAAGAATTAGGAGTAAGAGTAGTGCCACATGCAGTTGCAAGATATGGTTCATATCTTGCAAAAGGTGTAATAATGATGCCTTCGTATATAAATATTGGGGCTTATGTTGATGCAGGGACAATGATAGACAATTGGGTTTTGGTAGGCTCGTGTGCACAAATTGGGAAAAATGTACATCTAAGCATGAATGTAGGTATTGGAGGCGTATTAGAGCCTATTCAGGCTGCACCTGTTATTATTGAGGATAATTGTTTTATTGGTGCAGGATGTTCTATTGTAGAAGGTGTTCGTGTTGAAAAAGAAGCTGTATTAGGTGCTAATGTTGTGATTACAAAATCATCAAAAATTATTGATGTAACAGGCGACAAACCTAAAGAATTTAAAGGAATAGTCCCTTCCCGTTCTGTTGTAATTCCAGGAACTCGTACAAAAAAATTCCCTGCAGGTGATTATCAAGTGCCATGTGCTTTGATAATTGGAAAAAGAAAAAAATCAACTGACCTTAAAACATCTTTAAATAATGCTTTAAGAGATTATAATGTTAATGTTTAAATATCTGAAACTGTAAGACAAAAAAAACAATAGATAATTATTGAAAGTAGAAAAACAGGATGTGTCAATCTATGCTTTATACATTAACTTTCAGTTATATCATCCCATCACTCCAATAAAAATATTTTATGTAATAACAGTAGAACTTTAATTTTAAAGAAAAATAATTTTGAGATAAAAAAACAACAAAGTAAAAATGTCGTTAAACAATACTCAATCAGGGCTATAAGTGAATATTTTTAAAAATATATATATTATAGTAAATATTTT
>JAGGUV010000033.1 GCA_021158345.1 Bacteroidales bacterium | reverse complement strand
TCATATTATTTATTTAAAAACACACTAAGTAATTTTATGATTTTTTTAGAAAAAATATTAAAAATCAACAATAGAAATGAAATGTTTTTTTGCTTATAGTAAAATAATAATAAACATATTAAATGAAATAAATTCGATTATAAAAATATTTTTTAAAAAATTAATTTCTAATCAATATATTTTTTTTATCTTTACAAAGATTTATATATAGTATTTGGAATGGATTCATTTAATGTGGAAAAAACAAATATAAAACGACCTGAATTATTAAAAATTTTATGTATTTTAACTTTTATCTTTGGTGGTATTAGTCTTTTTTCGTTTTTATATATTAGTATTTCATATAATTTTTTAGGTGAATTATCCTCAGAATTAGAATTAAATGTTACGGGTTTAGATATTATATTATCAGCAAGCAGAAATTTTTATATTTTAGGTACTTTATTATATGTGTTTGTGATAGCAGGAGCTATAAAAATGTGGAATTTGAAGAAAATCGGTTTCCATTTTTATTCTATTTCAAAACTTTTATTAATAGCGTTACCTTTATTATTCAAAATTTCTAATTTATCGATTTTTAATTTACTGTTTACAGTAATTTTTATTTTATTATATTATAAAAATTTAAAATTTATGACGTAAATTTCAAATAAATATTAATTTTCATTTGCATTGTATTAAATAAATATATAAATTGCACCGATTTTGTGTGTTTTATGTTAAAAACAATGAAATATAAAATTTAATGTATTGCAAATTAATTGTTTAGTAAAAGGCAATTAATTAATAAATAATAATAAATAACTTTAATTTTTTTTTTAACTAAAACTTTAAATTATGAGAAAATTTACAATTTTTCTTGCATTCCTACTTTTTTGTGGGATGCAGGTTGCAAATGCCCAAAAAACAATTAAGGGTACTGTAACAAGCTCAGAAGATGGTAATGCTATTCCGGGAGTTGCTGTTCTGGTTAAGGGTACAACAATCGGAACAACTACTGATTTGGATGGTAAGTACAGCTTAGAAGTCCCTGAAGATGCCAAAGTATTGGTTTACCAGTATGTTGGTATGGGTACAGTTGAAATGGCTATTGGTACTAAGACTGTTATTAATGTAGTGTTAAAACCAACTGCCACAAGTATTGAAGGTGTTGTTGTTACTGCTCTTGGTATTTCAAGGGAGAAAAAGGCATTATCTTATTCAGTTCAGGACGTTAAAGGTGATGAACTGGCAAAAGTAAAACCTCTTAATATTGTTAATGCTTTATCAGGTAAAATTGCCGGTGTACAGATTACCAGCGCAAGTGGTGCTGTTGGTGCTTCTTCAAGAATTACTATTCGTGGTAACAGTTCTTTTGGTGATAACCAGCCTTTATTTGTTGTTGACGGTACTCCTATTAGTAACTATGCTTCTGCTGTTAGTCAATATGGCGATAGTGAGTATGATGGTGGTCAAGACTTTGGTAATGCAGCTATGGATATTGACCCTGCAAACATTGAGTCTGTTAGTGTTTTGAAAGGTGCTAATGCTGCTGCTCTTTATGGTTCCAGAGCTGCCAATGGTGTAATTTTAATTACTACTAAAAAAGGTACAAAAGGAAAGCAAAAAGGTATTGGCGTTTCTTTTACTACTTCTACTACTTTTGATAATGTTGCTGTTCTTCCTAAATATCAGGATAAATATGGACAGGGATATTATGGTAGTGAATATGACTATGAACAATATCACGAACAATTAGGATTTGATTCATATGAAGATTTTGCTTCAGGTTTTGCTTTCTGTTATGTTGATGGTAATTGGGGCGGTGCTATGGACGGTATGGATGAAAGTTGGGGACCAAGACTTGATATTGGTTTAAATATTCCTCAATTTGACAGTCCTATTATTGATGGCGTTCGTCAGGCAACACCTTGGGTATCACACCCTGATAATGTTAGAGATTTCTTTCAAACAGGTATTACTGAGGATAATAATGTAGCTTTAACAGCAGGTTCTGAAAATGCTTCTGCACGTTTATCTCTCTCACGTCAAGATGTTAAAGGTGCTTTACCTAACACTGACCTTACTAAAAATACTGTTAACTTTACAGGTAATTTACAACTTACAAAAAGATTCAGCGCTAATGCTGTTGTTAACTATGTTCAAAATCATAGTGATAACTTACCTGGTGGCGGTTATGACGAAAACAACGTTATGCAGTCTATAGGTAGCTGGTTTGGCCGTCAGGTTAATATGCAAAGTTTAAAAGATAACTGGGATACTTTTGGTGAGAACGGTCTTCCTTATAACTGGAACTCTAGTTACCATAACAACCCTTATTTTACTGCTAATAAAAATACTACTTCAAGAACAAGAGACAGAATATTTGGAAATGTTAGTTTAAAATATGAACTTACTGATTGGTTAAATGTTATGGCTCGTGTTGGTACTGACTTCTATAATGAGTATCGTAAACACGTTGTTGCTGATGGTTCTATTGAATCTTCACACGGCGGTTCATTCTGGCAAAATCAAAGAGCCAATACTGAAACTAATGCTGATTTGATCTTTACATTCAACAAAAATATTACAGAAGATATCAGTGTTGACGGAGTTCTCGGTGCTAATTATATGAATCATAAATATCATTTTATGTATCTCTCAGCATCTGAATTAACTGTACCTAATTTATATACTATTACTAATGTTAGAGGTAATGCTTCTTCTTCAATGACTGATAGGGAATATGAATCTAACAGTGTATTTGGATCTGCAAACTTTTCTTATAAACACTGGTTATTCATAGACTTTACAGCAAGAAATGACTGGTCTTCTACATTACCTGAAGATAATTGGTCATATTTTTATCCATCAGTAGGTGGTAGTTTTATTTTTACTGATGCTTTCGGTTTAGAATCTGATATTTTATCTTATGGTAAAGTTAGAGCAGGCTGGGCACAGGTTGGTAATGCTACAAGCCCTTATCAACTTTTGGCTACTTATGGTGCTTCTTCTGATCCATTTAATGGTGTTGCACAATATTATTATTCAAGAACTCTTCCTCCTATAGGATTAGAACCTGAAAAAACTGCTACTATGGAAGTAGGTGTTAACTTAAAATTCTTAAACAATCGTTTTGGTATTGATGCTACTTATTATGATAAAGTTACTAAAAATCAAATCCTTGCTGTTGACATTGCACCTTCTTCAGGTTTTAACAGTATGTTGTTAAATGCAGGTGAAATTGAAAATAAAGGTGTTGAATTACTTTTAACAGGTGATATCTTAAAATCTAAATCAGGATTAAACTGGAATATGACAATTAACTGGGCTAAAAATGATAATAAAGTTAATGAACTTTATGGAGATTTAGAATCATATCAAATTTCAAGTTCTTGGGGTGGCCTTACTATTGAAGCTCGTCCTGGTGAAACATTTGGTATTATCAGAGGTTCTGGTTATGAAAGAAATGATGCAGGTGAAATTTTAATTGGTGATGATGGTCTTCCTATGGCTACTGCTAATCCTATTAATATTGGTTGTATTACTCCTGACTGGACAGGTGGAATTCGTAACAGTTTCTCATATAAAAATCTTAATTTTAGCTTCTTAATTGATGGAAGAAAAGGTGGTGATATCTTTAGTGTAACTCAAATGTTTGGTGCTTATGCAGGTATCTTAGATTTTACTGCTGAAGGTGATATCAGAGAAAACGGCTTGATTGCCGATGGTGTTAAAGAAGATGGTACTCCTAATGATATTGTTGTTGGTGCAAGACCATATTTTGAAAATTGGTATGGTATCAAGGAAACTTCTATAATTGATGGTTCATTTATTAAATTACGTGAACTTGTTATTGGATATGATCTTCCTAAAACATTTATGAATAAAATTAAATTCTTACAAACTGCAAATATTTCATTTGTTGGTAGGAACTTAGCTTTATTATATACTGATGATAGCAATAAAGCTCATATTGATCCTGAAACAGGTTTTGGTACTACTAACTCAGGTATGGGTATAGAGCAATATCAGTTGCCACCAACAAGATCTCTTGGATTTAAATTACATGTAACATTTTAATAAAATAAGAAATAATTAAAACAAATAAAATATGAAAAAGATGAAAATAAATATAAAAATTTTCCTTGTGATGATCTTATTTATTGGAATAGGTTCATGTACTAAGGATTTTGAAGAAATGAATGTTGACCCTAATAATCCGGTTGTTGCTCCGGCAACTAACCTTTTGGCTCATAGTATCAGGTATTTTGCTGATAATTATTATGATGATTGGATGAATATGAACAATTGCGCAGGCTATTCAGGTCAAATTGGTAAAATCCAATATATTGATGAAGCAAGATATCAATATCGTGGTGGTGTTGTTAACAATGCATGGTATGATGCTTACTCTGTAATTATGGATCTTGAAAAAGCTAAAGGTCTGGCTTTAGAAGAAGGCGCTACGCCAAATACAAATTTAAAAGCAGCTTGTATGACTTTACAAGATTATATTTGGTTAATTGTTACTGATACATGGAAGGATGTTCCTTATTCTCAAGCTTTACTTGGTGAAGATGGTGTTACTAATGCTCCTTATGATTCTCAGGAAGCTGTTTATGCAGGCCTTATTACTGACCTTAAGGCTGCTGCTGATTTATTTGCTGCTGGTGAGGGTGATCTTGGCGAAGGTGATATCCTAAATAATGGCGATGTTGCTAAATGGCAGAAATTCTGTAACTCATTACGTTTACGTATTGCTATTCGTATTTCAGGTGTAGATAATGCTACAGCTACTGCAATATTTACAGAAGTATTAGGCGATCCTGTTAAATATCCTGTATTGGAAAGCAATGATGATAATGTTATGCTTTATTGGCCTGGTGCTGCTCCTTACAAAGAGCCTTGGGCTGAAAATGCAGAAACTCGTGATGATCATGGTATGGCTAATACTTTAATAGATTATTTAAAAGCTAATCATGACCCGAGACTACCTGTATATGCTCATCCTGCTGCTTCTGATGGTGAATACAGAGGTGTTGTTGTTGGTGCAGAAAATGGAAGTTTTGTTCTTGCTGACATCTCTCGTATAGGTGCTAGATTTAGAGATGATGCTCAGGGATTTACTCCTTTTTTCAGATATGCTGAAGTATGTTTCCTTAAAGCTGAAGCCTATAAATTAGGTTTAGTTACAGGTGATGCTCAAGCTGCTTATGAAGATGGTATTAAAGCTTCTTTAACAGAAAACGGAATTACTGATGAGGCTTATTTACTTGAACCTGCAGTAGTATGGAATGATGATATAACTCAAATTTGGTATGAAAAATGGGTTGCTTTATTCAAACAAGGACATGAATTATGGGCTTGCACAAGAAGAACAGACTTTCCTTTAATGTCTGCTGCTCCTTCTTCTGTATACAACGGTCATAATCGTCCTCCTTTCCGTTATCCTTATCCTACAGACGAAGTTAACTTAAATGGT
>JAGGUV010000030.1 GCA_021158345.1 Bacteroidales bacterium | reverse complement strand
GTTAATATAATTTATGTTTTTTGATAAAATGTATTAATATGCTTTCTTTGAAAAAAAATATAAAATTAATTAAAAATTAATAGTAAACAAAAAATATATGATAAAATCAATGACAGGTTTTGGCAGAGTTGTTTTTGACACTCCAAATAAAAATATTTCAATAGAGATAAAATCATTAAACAGTAAACAAATTGATATTAAATTGAAATTACCTCATCTTTATAAAGAAAAGGAGCTTGAAATAAGAAAAATTATTACTCAAAAACTTGAAAGAGGGAAAATTGATTTTAGTATTTATTATGATAGCACAGGTGAAAAATTAGAAAGTAAAATTGATAAAGATCTTGCTTTAAATTATTATAATGAATTATCGAATCTGGCTGATGAAATTAATTGTAAAAAAGATACAACAGATTTTTTGTCTTTGCTCGTAAAAATGCCTGATGTGTTTAAACCCGAAAGAGAAATTCTGGATGTATCAGAATATGAAATTTTAAAGGAAAATATTATTAAAGCTATTGATTTGCTTGATAAAAACAGATTAGAGGAAGGCAAAATTCTTGAAAAGGATTTTATTAATAGAATTAATAAAATTGATGATTTGTTAAAAGATATCAGTCCCTTTGAAGCTGACAGAATTAATAAAATTAAAGAGAGGATTAGTAATAATATTCAGAATTTTGTTACAGATAAAAGTGCTATTGATAATAATCGACTTGAACAGGAATTGATATATTATATTGAAAAAATTGATATCACTGAAGAAAAAGTAAGGTTACATAAACATTGTGATTATTTTCTTGAAACTCTTAAAGAGGAAAAAGCTAACGGGAAAAAATTAAATTTTATTTGTCAGGAAATTGGCAGAGAAATTAATACTCTTGGTGCAAAAAGTAATGACATAAATATTCAAAAAATTGTTGTTCAGATGAAAGACGAATTAGAAAAAGTTAAAGAACAAGTATTAAATATTCTTTGATATGAAAGGTAAATTAATAATTTTTTCAGCACCTTCGGGCGCAGGTAAGACAACTATTGTTAAGCAGATGCTTGATTTGGAATTAAACCTTGAATTTTCAATATCTGCTTGTACAAGAGAAAAACGCTTTAATGAAATTAATGGGAAAGATTATTATTTTATTTCTGTTCAGGAATTTAAAAAGAAAATAAAAGAAAATGAATTTATTGAATGGGAAGAGGTTTACGAAGGCGTTTTTTATGGTACATTAAAATCAGAAATAAACCGTATTACAGATAAGGGTAAAAATGTTGTTTTTGATATTGATGTCAAAGGCGGGATAAATATTAAAAATTTATATAAAGATGATGCATTGTCAATATTTGTTATGCCTCCGTCAATAAAACATCTCGAAGAAAGACTTAAAAACCGTTCCACTGATAGTCTTGAAACTATTAAAAAAAGACTTAGAAAAGCTGAGTTGGAACTTCAATATGCCGATAGATTTGACAGGGTAATTATTAATGATAATTTAGAAAAAGCTGTTAAGGAAGCTAAAAATACAATTTTAGAATTTTTAGAGAAATAAAATAATGGGAGTAAAAAATATAGGTCTATTTTTTGGTTCATTTAATCCTATTCATTCAGGACATTTAATAATAGCCAATTATATTATTGAATTCACTGATATTTCGGAGATATGGTTTATTGTGTCTCCTCAAAATCCTTTAAAAGAAAAAAACAGCCTTATCGGAAATTTGCATCGTATTAATATGGTTGACCTTGCTATTAATGATTTTTCAGGATTTAAATCTTCTGATATTGAATTTAATATGCCCACTCCATCATACACTGTTAATACCCTGACAGAATTTAAAAATATTTATCCTGACAAAGATTTTACTTTAATTATTGGTGCTGATAATTATAATTGTTTTGATAAATGGAAAGAGCCGGAAAAAATTATGGATTTATGTCATCAGATTTTTGTTTATCCACGAAAAAACAGTCCCATAATAAAAGCAAACAAATATCCAAAAGTAAAATTTATTGATGCTCCTATAATAGAAATATCATCAACTTTTATCCGCAATTCTATAAAACAAAAGAAGGATATAAAATATTTACTTCATCAAAAGGTTTATGAATACATCATCAAAAACAACTTGTATTTATAGCCTTTTATTTTGCTTTAACAACCTGATAATCTATATTTACAAATAAATCAGCCAAAGGTTTTAATGATTGAACCACCTGATGTTCTTTTTCGAGCACTTGCATACGATAATCGTTCTGAGGTTCTTTGCCTCTGACAGCCTGTGCTTTTTTTGTTTCGTGATATGTCAGCTCAATAAATACTCTTAAGTCAACATCAGGAGCATTTATTGCATATAAACCGTCAATTATCATCATATCAATACCTGAAAAATCTGTGATAAGAGTATCTACTTGTTCGGTAACAAGGTCAACGCAGGGCATTGTTGCTTTGCGATTGTTTTTGAAATCGTCAATATTTTTATTTATAGTTTCCCAATCCAGCTCTTCAAGACCCACTGCATTTGCTATGCCGTGATTTTTTCTCCATTCAGTTCTTTCAAGAGGGAGAACTTTATAATAGTTGTCAATGTGCACAGGTTTTGCAAAAATGCCTTTTTTACGCAACATCTTTGCTAAAACATGTGTTAACTCTGATTTTCCCGAACCTGATTCACCTGAAATGGCTATTATATATTTGTCTTTTTTATTTTTTAATACATGCTCAAGAATTTTTTCAGCAGCTTTTTCGTGTTTTTCTGTTATTAATAATACGTCGCCTAACATTTTTTATGATTTTAATAGTTTATTTTATTCCATTGATTTGATGTTAAATGATGTGTTTCATCACAAATATTTATTTCAATATTATTTTTGTTTGTTACAGGTTTAACATTGATAAAGTCTTTTGTAATAGTAAAATAATAATGAATGCCTTTAAAATTAAAGTTAAAAGATATTTTTCTCCATTTATCGGGCAGATTAGGTTTGACATTCAAAATTTTCGATTTCAGATTAACACCTGCAAAAGAGGAAAAAGTAATTAACACTGTTCCTGCCATAACGCCTGTATGAATTCCCTCGCCTGTTGTGCCACCCTGAACATCGCTATAATCACTCGTAAGAGCCTGATAATATAACTCTATGCTTAATGTTTTATTGTCGATTAAATTTGCAAGATATGAATGCACTATTCTGCTAAGTGTTGAACCGTGAGAAGTCCTTTTTAGATAATATTGCAGATTTTTTAACAAATAGTCATCCGGCAAATCGTAATTTAAGTTTTTAAAAATATTGTCAATTTCGTTTTTGTCAAGGTTATAAAATATCATTAAAGTATCAGCCTGCTTGGCAACTTTATAATCGTCGGCGGATTTTCCTTCTGATTTCAAAATACGGTCCATACGATAAATGTTCCCGTATTTATTTTTATATGCTTCCCAGTCAAGTTCCTTTAAATTGAAATATCCGTCAAACTGAGAAATAATGCCATCAGCGGAAATAATAATATTTAAATTGTTTTTAATGTCTTCCCAGTTTTTTAATTCCGCCTCATTTAAATTAATTTTATTAAAGACTTTTTGTTTTGCTGATTTATCAGAAACATCAAGCAAATTAAGAGTTTTATTAAGCAACCATGCAAGCATAATATTTGTGTATGCATTATCTTTCAGTCCTCCATTGTCTTTGTCAGGATATTTTTCGTGAAATTCATCAGGTCCCATAACTTTGTCGATTTCATATCTGCCTGTTACTTTGTTGTAATTAGCTTTGCTTGCCCAGAATCTGCATATTTCAAGTAATAATTCTAATCCGTAATTATTAATAAAATCAACATCATCGGTAATATTAAAATATTGCCAGATATTGTATGCAATTGCAAGAGATACGTGGCGTTGCAAAGAGCTGTAGTCGTCGCCCCATTTTCCTGTAATCGGGTTTAGATGCAATATTTGTGTTTCTTCACAGCCGCTGCTTGCACTTTGCCAAGGGAACATCGCACCTTTATAACCGTATTCTTTAGCATAATTACGTGCTTCATCCAATCTTCTGTATCTGTAAAGTAATACTGATTTTGCTGCTTCCTGAAAATGAATATCATAAAAAGGAAGTATAAATAATTCGTCCCAGAAAATATGACCTCTGTATGCTTCTCCATGCAGTCCGCGTGCCGGTATGCCAAAATCTATATCTTTATTGTGCTCCGAAGTCGTTACCATGATATGATATAGATGTAATCTCAGAAGTTTCTGGGCTAATCTGTCGCCTTCAACAGAAATGTCAATTTTATCCCAGATTTTATCCCATTGTTTTTTACTTGAAATAAAAACTTCATCAAAGGAATCAAATTTTGAAATCTCATTTTTTGAAGTAATGTAAGCATCTTCAACATTTTTATCTTTTGAAGTATAAATGCTTATGATTTTATTGATTTTTAAAATATCATTTTTGTTTATATTTGTATGAAAATCAGTAAAAGCATTTCCTTGAGCAAGTTTGTGATTAAATTCAGGATTAACAAGATTACCATTTATTGAAACATTGATTTTTGAAGACATTGCAATTTTAATATCAGATTCTGATGTCTTCACTAAAATGCTGTTAAAGTTTTTATCTGCTTCTTGATGTACAGGCAGCAAATGTTTTTGATTAAGTTGTTTGTATCTTTCAACACCTGAATTTATAATATTGCCGATTATTCCTGAACTAATACAAATGTCTTCGGAATAATTCAGCGGTTTTATTGAATATTCAATTGCAGCAATGTGAGGGTTGTCCATGCTTGCAATTCTTTTGGAAATAATTTGTGTTTCTCTTGCTTTTTTATCTCTGATAATAATATTTTTTGATAATACACCTGTTTTGAAATTCAGGTTTCTGTAAAAATCAATAATTTCATAATCGTTAATATCAACAGGAACTTCATCATTAATATTAAAATTAATATAAGTCCAGTTGGGACAGTTAACAAAATCCTCATTATAAATATTTTTGTTCTGAACTTTTGATTTCAGTTTATTGTAAACGCCGGCAATGTATGTGCCGGGATAATTAATTTTATTAGCAAGGCTTTCTTCCATAGCGCCCCGTGTTCCAAAATATCCGTTTCCAACACTAAGCAATGATTCTCTTGTGCGCTCTTTTTCTTTATCATAATCGTGATAAGTTAATGACCACATATCATTTTCAAGACCATTATTAAACCAGTCATTAATTTTGTCAATATTAATTTCCTCAAGGTCATTAACAACAATATCGGCACCGTTAATCAAAAGTTTTTTATTATTGTTTTCTCTTGCAACACCAATCACCAGTCCGAAATTACCTTTTTTCCCTGCCTGAACACCGGAAATGGCATCTTCTACAACAATGGCTTTATCATAAGAAACTTTAAGATTATCGCAAGCAGTAGTAAAAATATCAGGTTCCGGCTTTCCTTTTAATTTTAATTTTGCTGATACCACACCATCGACAACAGTCTCAACCAAATTAAAAATTTCTGCAGCTTTTAGTACAGGGACACAGTTTTTACTCGAAGAGGCAACACCTACTTTAATACCGGCTTTTAATAAATTTTTTATTAGTCTTACAGATGAATCGTAAACCTGTACACCATCTGTTTTAAGGATTTCGTTAAAAGTCCTGTTTTTTCTGTTCCCTATTCCGCAGATAGTTTCTTTATCGGGAGAATCGTCAGCATTGCCATAGGGGAGGTCTATGTGTCTTGATTTCAGAAACGATTCTACACCTTTGTATCTTGGCTTACCATCAACAAAAGTCAGATAATCTTTTTCGTGAGAAAACTCAATAAATTTTTCTCCTGTTTTTTCAGCTCTTTCTCTCAAAAAATCATCAAACATTTTTTTCCATGCTAACGAATGGACAACAGCTGTTTTTGTAATTACTCCGTCGAGGTCGAAAATTACCGCATTAAATTTATTTTCTGACATAGTATCTACTGTTTTATAATTGTATCCAATAATACGAATATGGATTTAAGTTTATTGTTCTACTTTTTTTATTTATTTGTAACTCCCTGTTTAAAATGTCTTTAGTTTTATTTAATAAAGCTTCATCAGGAATTATGATGTTAAATTCTTTATCCGACAGATTATTAATAACAAGAATTTTTTCATCATTATAAATTCTGTAATAGGATAATATTTCTGATAATTCTTTTTTATCAGAGCTGAGGATGTCAATGTGTTGAATATCGCCTCTGCCAAATGATTTATATTTTTTACGGGTCTTAATTTGGTTACTGATTTGTGAGAACACTTTATATGATAATGTTTCATCATTTTTTAAGTCCGTATTAAGTTTATTCCAGTTAATTTTTCCTCTCACGAGAAAACGTGTATCATCTTTTCCTGTTATTTTTATCATTTTATGATAATATTCTTCGTCATTGGTTTTTCCGAATTCATCGCCATAATAGATAACCGGAGTTCCGGGCAGTGTGAGCATAACAGAATAAGCGAGACTGATTTTGTCAGGATTTTTATCCATGAGGTTTGCAAGGCGTGCTGAAATACCTTGTCCCTGACGAAAATCCCACAGCTTTTCTTTGCAATAATTATCGTGTATATATTTCCTGTCTTGTTCCGACACATAAATCAACTCAAGGCTTAATTCATCGTGACAACGCAAAAACATAAACCATTGGCAGGATTCAGGAATTTCAGGTGTAATATCCGGGCTTAGAGTTTTAATTATTGGCTCTTTGCTGTGCATAGATATTGCTTTAAACATCTGTGGCATAAGAGGAAAATGATAACCTGCATTACATTCGTCATTATTGCCGAAATATTTAACAACTTCTTTTGGTTTTTGACAAGCTTCGGCAAGCAGCAAAGTGTTTGGCCTTACATAATTGAGTACAGCTCTATAAAAACGAATAATTGTATGGTCTTTGTCAAGGTTTTCACATGAAGTGCCTTCCTGTTTCCATAAGTAAGGTATTGCATCAGCCCTAAAACCATCTACTCCTCTTTGTAGCCAATACATCATATTTCTTGTCATCTCAAGCAAGACTTTGTAATTGCGATAATTTAAGTCGGGTTGAAAATTAAAAAACCTGTGAAAATAATATTCGTTATTGCATTTTTCCCAGTTGCTGGTTTCAATACCTTTGAAAATTATACGAGCATCTTTATATTTTTCTGTATTTTTATTCCAGATATAATAATCGTGATAAGGATTTTTTTCAGATTTTTTTGCTTCTTTAAACCAAAAATGCTCATCAGAAGTGTGGTTTATTGCTATGTCGAAAATTATTTTGATGTTTTTTTCGTGAGCTTTTTCAATAAAATTAATAAAAGTTTCTTCGTTGCTGATTTTTGAATTGTCTGAAAATAAATCGCTGCGGATTTTTTTATAATCTCTTACGTCAAATCCTGCATCACGCATAGGTGAATCGAGTATCGGCAACAGCCATAAACAATTAACGCCGAGATTGCTCAGATATTCAAGTTTTTCTTCTAATCCTTTAAAATTAGTATTAAACAGGTCAACATACAAAGAATAAACAATAGCATCTTTATACCATTCTTCTTCCTGTGGTTTCAGAGATATTGATTTTTTAATATTGTCTAATTCAATTATAAAATTATCTAATATTTTTGTGTCTGTATCAGGATATAATTCATTCCAGCATTCAAACAAATTATTTTTCTCTTTGATATTATTCATTGTTTTTATTTTTTAGAAATACGTTTCAATTTATTTGGAGCATCAACATCATCAACAAACAAAACGCAGAAAGCTGCGATTATCATTGAAATACCGCCAAGAATTAAAGCATAAATAGTTTGATCGTGGAAAAAGTCTTTAACAAAAAATCCGAGTATGCTTGCTGCAAGAATTTGAGGTATAACAATAAAGAAATTGAAGATACCCATATAAGTGCCCATTTTTTCGGAAGGTAATGAACCTGTAAGAATAGCATAAGGCATTGACAAGATACTTGCCCAGGCAACACCTACTCCCAGCATAGAAATAATCAGTAAATTAGGGTCTTTTATAAAATAAAAAGATGACAAACCGATACCACCCAATATCAAGGAAATCATATGAGTAATTTTTCTGCTTGTGTGTTTGGCGAGAACAGGGAGTAAAAATGCAACCACAGCAGCAAAACCGTTATATACGGCGAATAAAACGCCCACCCAGTCAGCTCCGTCGTTATAAAGTGCAGATGTTGTGTCGCTTGTGCCATAAATATGACTCGTGATAGCAGAAGTAGAATATATCCACATAGCAAAAAGAGCAAACCAGGAGAAAAATTGTACTACTGCCAGTTGACGCATTGTGCGTGGCATATTAAATAAATCGGTGATAATTACAACAAGGCCGTTTTTTGTTTTTCCTGTACGGGTAAACAATGCTGTTATAATTTGAATAATTCCAAAAACAGCAATACCGAAGCTTAAAATATATAGCTCTTTTTCTAATGAAAAGTAATAAATTAAATAAGAAAATAATAATCCTATGAAAATAGATATAGTGCCATTACGGAAAAATTTACCTAATAGTTTTGTAGAACTAATATAAACCTGTTTAATATTGGGACGCTCTTTTGTTTTTTCCTCTTCAAATTCTTTAAGTTCTTTTGGAGAATATTCTTTAGTAGTTATAACAGTCCAGAGAACAGTTGACAGAAAGACAATCCCACCAAGATAAAAAGACCATTTAACAGAAGTAGGTATTTTTTCTCCATTAACAGCAACATTAGAAATATTGAACCAGTTAGTCATAATATAAGGCAACATAGAAGCTACAACAGCGCCAAGACCAATAAAAAAACTTTGCATGGCAAAGCCTTTTGTTCTTTGTTCGGAAGGAAGCATGTCACCTACAAAAGCTCTGAAAGGCTCCATTGAAATATTGATATTTGCATCCATTATCCATAGAGTGCCGGCAGCTACCCAAAGCACAGGTGAATTAGGCATTATAAATAAAGCAATAGATGCTAAAATAGCTCCAAAAAGAAAATATGGTCTTCTTCTGCCTAATTTGCACCAGGTATTGTCGCTAAGATGTCCGATTATTGGTTGAATGATAAGACCTGTTATTGGAGCTGCAATCCATAAAATAGGTATGTCTTCAACTTTTGCTCCTAATGTTTCAAAAATTCGGCTAACATTTGCATTTTGTAAACCAAAGCCAAATTGAATACCAAGAAATCCAAAACTCATGTTCCAGATTTGCCAAAATTTTAATAAAGGTTTTCTTCTCATTTATTTTTTCTTTTTTTTATTTGCTAAATTAAGACAATTTTTTTTCTGTGATAATTTTTTTAAATAATTCTTAATAATATAAAGAGATTTTCAGATGTTTTTATTTGTTTTAAGATAAAACAATGATATTATTATTAATTTTGTATTAAATAAGAATAAGGTTTTTTGATTATTCTATTTCAAAAACAATTTAATAATTTTATCTTAAAGTAAAAAAGTAAAAACAACTAAATCTAACCATAAATATTGTAGTGGTTTTTTTATGAAAATAGAACTTTAATTATATGAAAAAAATATTTTTTTTATTGCTGGTAATTTGCTTATCATTTAATAATATTTTTTCTCAAGCATATTTTCCTGAAAAAGGGGAAGTGTTTGTTGACAGTATTGTCCCAAGAATTGATATTTTTATTAATCCCGATACATTGGCGTGGATTTATGATAATCCTGAATCATATCACGAATTTCATGCAACATTTATTTTTAATAATGGAAATATTAATGATACTATTTATGATGTAGGTTTCAGATTACGTGGTAATACATCAAGATGGGCACAAAAAAAATCATTTAAAATATCATTTAACTCTTTTGACCCTGGCAGGAAATTTTATGGTCTTGAAAAAATGAATCTTAACGGAGAGCATAATGATCCTTCTGTTATTAGGTCAAAATTATGCTGGGATTTATTTCATGATTTTAAAATCCCTGCTCCTCGTTCAAATCATGTGGAGGTTTATATTAATCATAATTATTACGGTCTTTATATTAATGTTGAACATATTGATGAAAATTTTGTTTTATCACGTTTCGGGAATAATCAGGGAAATTTATATAAATGTTTATGGCCTGCTGACCTCGACTATCTCGGACCAAATCCTGATGATTATAAACTTATGCATGGCGACCGTCGTGTTTACGAGCTTAAAACAAATAAAGCAGAAGATGATTATTCGGATCTTGCTCATCTTATTCAGATAATTAATAATACTCCTCAGGAAAATTTTATTAGCGAACTTGACAAAGTTTTTAATGTTTATGATTATTTAAAAATTATTGCAATTGATATTATTACAGGAAATTGGGACGGATATATTTATAACAAAAATAATTTTTATTTGTACAAAAATACTAAGACAGGGAAGTTTGAATATATCCCTTACGATACTGATAATACTTTTGGCATCGACTGGATGAATATTTCATGGGCTACGAGAGATATTTATCAATGGCAGCAAGGTGGTGATGAAGTAAGGCCGCTATATACACGTCTTATGAATACTCCTGAATTCAGAGATCAATATTCATATTATTTAAAGAAATTTATTAATGAGTATTCTGATGATAATATTTTCTTCCCTAAAATTGATAAAATAAAAAATATGATTTTGCCTTATGTAGAGAACGACCCATTTTATCCCCTTGACTATGGTTTTACTACCGGGGATTTTATTAATTCATATGTTACCGCTTTAGGCGGTCATGTTCCTATTGGTTTAAAAACATATATTTCTTTAAGAAATACTACAGCATTACAGCAAATAATACAAAATAACATTTCTCCAATAATTAAGTATATTAATGATAAAATTACTCCTGATAAAAATTTGCAGATTACTGCTTTTATTGAGGATGATGATGACAATCCTGAAGTAAATGTACTTTATAAAATTAATGACGGGAGTATAATTTCTGAAGAAATTTTTGATGATGGTGAGCATGGTGATGGTTATGCCAATGATAATTTTTATGGTGGATTAATCACAAATATTCCGGTAAATTCAACTATTTCTTATCAAATTTCTGCCTCTGATATTTATAACAATAATTCAATTATGCCATTTGAACCAATAATCGTTCAATTGTTTCAATCAGCTAATGAAAATTTATTTATTAATGAATTTTTAGCATCTAATGATAATAATATTGCTGATGATTTTGGTGAATATGATGATTGGATAGAAATTTTTAATGCTGATGAAAATGCTGTTTGGTTGGGAGATAAATATCTTTCTGATAATTTTGATAAGCCCGATAAATGGCAATTGCCCGATGTAATTATTCAACCCGGAGAATTTATTTTAATTTGGGCAGATAATGATAATGAACAAGGCCAATATCATACTAATTTTAAACTTGATAAAGATGGTGAAGAAATTGGAATTTTTGATTCTGAAGCTACGGGATATTTTCTTTTAGATTCTATTGTTTTTAATGAGCAATCAACAGATATTTCTTTTGGTCGCAATCCTGATGGAGGTATTAACTGGATGTTTTATAATGACCCTACTCCAGGAATTAGCAATCTTAAAAGTGATATAAAAATTTTTAATTCTATTGATAAAAATCTTATAGCTTTCCCTAATCCCGTTGATAATGGTATGCTGAACTTTAATAAAACCGTTAATGTCAGAATTTTTAATTCATTAGGACAATTAATGATTAGCAAAAATCACATTGAAAAACTTGATGTTGATATTCTTCCTAAAGGTTTTTATTTAATTTTAACAGATGAAGGGGAAAGAATAAAAATAATTAAAAACTAAAAAACATTTTTTAGGTTTTTTGTAAATTTGTATAAAATACTATTTAATTAATTTGATATTTTTTATTTATAAATGATTTCTATGAAGAAAAAATTTTTTTTAAGTCCGCGATTATTATTTCTTGCAATTATGTTTTTATCCTTAAATTTTTCCTTTGCGGGAAAATCAGATTTAATAAAAGTTGAACCTCCATTCTGGTGGACAGGAATGGAAGTACAGGAATTGCAGCTTTTGGTTTATGGAAATAATATTTCGGAAAATACAGTTGAAATTAATTATCCGGGAGTAAAACTTTCTGAGGTTATTAAAACCGAAAATCCTAATTATTTATTTCTTAATCTTATGATTTCCCGCGAGGCTAAAACAGGGAAATTTCAAATTATCTTTAAGAAAAAAAATAAAAAAGTTCTATCTTACGGATATGAGTTAAAAGAAAGAAAATCGGGCTCAAAAGAAAGAGAAGGTTTTAATAGCTCTGATGTGATTTATCTTATTATGCCTGATAGATTTTCAAATGGAAATCCTGAAAATGATAATATGCCGGGAATGCTTGAAAAAGTAAATCGTAAAGATCCAAACGGAAGACACGGAGGAGATATTAAAGGTATTGATAATCATATTGATTATTTTAAAGATTTAGGAGTAACTGCACTTTGGATAAATCCTGTTTTTGAAAATAATATGCCTAAATATTCATACCATGGTTATTCTATAACAGATTTTTATAAAGTAGATCCACGTTTTGGAAGTAATGAAGATTATAAAAAACTTGTTGACGATTGTCATAAAAAAGGAATAAAAATGATTAAGGATATGGTTTTTAATCATTGTGGTAGCGGTCATTGGTGGATGAAAGATTTACCTCAGCAGGATTGGATTCATCAGTTTCCTGAATTTACCAGAACTAATTATAATGCTGCAATAGCTACTGATCCGTATGCTTCGGAATATGATAAAAACAAATTTCTAAATGGTTGGTTTGATGTTACAATGCCTGACTTGAATCAAAAAAATAAACTCCTTGCAAATTATTTAATTCAAAATTCTATTTGGTGGATTGAATATGCCGGTCTTGACGGAATAAGAATGGATACATATCCATTTTCTGATAAAGAGTTTCTTGCTGACTGGATGAATAGAATCAACAAAGAATATCCAAATTTTAATGTTGTTGGAGAGTGTTGGATATCATCAGCATCAGGCATAGCATACTGGCAAAAAGATGTTGTCAACAAGGATAGTTATAAGTCACCCCTTAAAAGTGTTTTTGATTTTCCATTAATGTTTGCTATTGGCCAAGCATTTACCGAAAATAATACCTGGGATAAAGGAATTGTTAAGTTGTATAATGCACTTGGGCAGGATTTTAATTATGAAAATACAAATAATATTGTTGTTTTTGCAGATAATCATGATACAGAAAGGTTCTTTTCGACAATTGATAAGGATTATAATGACTTTAAAAATGCAATGATTTTTCTTTTGACTACGAGAGGCATTCCGTTAATTTACTACGGAACAGAAATATTAATGACAGGTCACAAGAACTTTGGAGATGGAGATATTCGTAAAGATTTTCCAGGTGGCTGGATTGGTGATAAAAATAATGCTTTTACTAATGCTGGCAGAAACCTGCAACAAAATGATGCTTTTAACTTTGTAAAAAAATTATTGAATTATAGAAAAAATAATAAAGTTCTTCAAACAGGAAAACTTGTTCATTTTATTCCTGAAAATGGAGTGTATGTTTATTTTAGATATAATGATGAAAATGCTGTAATGGTTATTATAAGCAATAATGATGAGTTGATAAAACTGAATACCGGAAGATACTCCGAAATTCTGAAAAAATTCAGCACAGGAACAAATATTCTTAACGGACAAAAAATTGATGATTTGGGAAATATTAGCATTAGTCCAAAAAGTTCGATGGTTGTTGAGTTAAGGTAAAAAATACATTTGTGGAAAATAGCAGGTATATTTACAGCAAAAAATACTAAGAAAAAGTAAATTCTAAAAACTCAAAATAATTCCAAAACTTATAATAAAATGAAAAAAGTAATTTATTTATTATTCATAATTATTTTTGCCGGATGTAGTTCCAAGCAAATAGAAATTCATCAATCAAAGGATATTGTTGGTTTGGCGAGTCCTGTACAGTTAAATACCGACTCAACAATTATTTTACTTGAGGATTATTTTGTTGATGTTTCAAAAATAGAATCTGTAAAACTTAATGGAAAATCTGTTTCTCTTTCTGAGGATAATAAAAAAGCAATCATTAAATCCGAAGAATCTTTTCCGAGATTAATGGTAATGGAAGTAATTGTAAATGGAATTCCTTATCATATACTTTGCAAAAAATCTGAAAAAATCAATAAAATAATTAGTTTTGATCCAAAGGGTAAAGATTATAAAAAAGTCAGAATTGCAGGTGAGATGAACGGATGGAATCCTGCTGCAGGAAATTTTGAATTTAAAAATGGCATCTGGCAATTCTCAAAATATCTTGCTCCGGGAAAATATCAGTACAAACTTGTGCTTGACGAAAATTGGGTAATTGATCCTGCCAACAGCGATTCTATTGATAATAATTCAGGAGGTTATAATTCTGTCCTAAGCGTTGGCAAAGATATGACTGAGTTTTTGCCAAAATTATTTACTAAAGAGATTGAAGAAAATGAAATTGAAATTGGTTTTGAAAATGAAGTCAAGGAGTTTTTTGTTTTTTGGCAGAATTACCGTTTGCCGGATGATTTTATTGAAATAGAAAAAGATAAAATTGAAATATTAATTCCTGAAAATGCAAAAAATTTTAAACGCTCTTATTTAAGGGTTTTTGCATTTAATAAATATGGAGTCTCAAATGATATTTTAGTACCTCTTGAAAATGGGAGGGTTATTAAAGACCCAAAAAAACTTTCCAGACATGATTTCCAAACATTAATACTTTATAATGCTTTTGTTGATAGATTTTATAATGGGAAAAAAGAAAACGACAGACCTGTTAACGATCCTGAAATTCTTCCAAAGGCAAATTTTATGGGTGGAGATATTGTTGGAATAACAAAAAAAATTAAAGAAGGTTATTTTACCGATCTCGGGATAAATACAATCTGGGTGTCACCAATTATTCAAAATCCAAAAGGAGCTTATGGACTATGGCTAAAGCCACGATCTAAGTTTTCGGGTTACCATGGATATTGGCCAATTTCTTTTTCTAAAATTGATGCCCGTTTTGGAACTGCTGATGAATTTAAAGAACTTGTTAAAGAAGCTCATGCAAGAAATATGAATGTTTTACTCGATTTTGTTTCTAATCATATTCATGAAAATCATCCTTATTATAAAACACACCCTGATTGTGCTACAAATTTATATTTACCTGACGGAACTTTAAATACAGAGAAATGGGATGAACACCGTCTCACAACCTGGTTCGATGTTTTTTTACCAACTTTAAATCTCGAAAAACCTGAAATTGTTGATATGCTTACAGATTCAGCTGTTTTTTGGATTAAAGAATATAATCTCGACGGATTCCGTCACGATGCTACAAAACATGTTCCTGAACTCTTCTGGCGAACACTTACAAAAAAATTAAAAAAGCAAATTATTATTCCTCAGAATAAACCCCTGTATCAAATTGGAGAAACTTATGGAAGCCCCGAGCTTATCAGCAGCTATGTTAATTCAGGAGAATTGGATGCTCAATTCGATTTTAATGTTTACGATAATGCTGTTGCTGTTTTTGCCCGAAAAAATCAATCTTTCCACAGACTGAATAATACAATCTTGCAAAGTTTTAAATATTACGGAAATCATAATCTTATGGGTTATATCACAGGCAATCAGGACAGAGCTCGTTTTATTTCTTATGCCGGTGGTGCTTTAAGTTTTGATGAAGATACTAAACTTGCAGGATGGACAAGAAAAATTGGGGTTGGAGATGTAAAAGCTTATAAACAGTTATCAGCTTTAACAGCTTTTATAATGACTATTCCCGGTGTCCCTGTTATTTATTTTGGTGACGAAATTGGTGATCCGGGTGGAAACGACCCCGACAATCGCCGTATGATGAGGTTTGATAATCTGAATGAAAATGAAAAATTGGTGAAAAAGACGACAAAAAAATTAATTGACATTCGTAAGAAAAATCTTTCGTTAACTTTTGGAGAATTTACACCATTAATTACTAATGATAAAGTTTATGCTTATGCAAGAACATATTTCGATGAAATTACTATTGTGGTTTTCTGTAAAGATAAATCATTAAAAAATATAAAAATCAAATTGCCTGATCGCTTTGCCAATGCTAAACTTAAAGCTGATTTTGGGTCAAATTTTGAGTTAAATAAAAATGTCCTTAATGTAGAAATTGGGGAGAATCTTTTTGAGGTTATTGAAAACTAAATAATAAACTAAATAATAAAAATATTATGAAAGTAACGAAAATTATTAACGACAGAAATATAAAAAACATCTTTTTTTTTTCATTGATGGTGTTTTTGTTATCTTGTCAGAATATAGAAAAAAAAAATATGGAAAAGACTGATGGTTTTACTCATGTAGATTGGAGTAAAAATGCAATAATTTATGAAGTAAATGTAAGGCAGTATACATCTGAAGGAACCTTTGCAGCTTTTGAAAAGCATTTGCCGAGATTAAGTAAAATGGGTGTTGACATTTTATGGCTGATGCCAATATATCCTGTTGGTGAAAAAAACCGTAAAGGAAGCCTTGGAAGCTATTATTCTGTAAAAGATTATAAAGCGGTAAATCCGGAATATGGTAATATGGATGATTTAAAAAGACTCGTTAGCGAAGCACATAAATTAGGTATGCATGTTATTTTAGACTGGGTTGCAAATCACACATCATGGGATAATAAAATGATTGAAGAACATCCTGAATGGTACACAAAAGACTCGCTCGGCAATTTTGTTTCTCCCTTTGATTGGTCTGATGTTGCGGATTTGAATTATGATAACAAAGCTTTGCAGGATTATATGATTGGAGCTTTAAAATTTTGGATAGAAAAAGCTGATATTGACGGATATCGTTGTGATGTTGCAGGATTGGTCCCTGTTGAATTTTGGGATAAAGCAAGGGCTGAGTTAGACAAAATCAAACCTGTGTTTATGCTTGCCGAAGCTGAGGAAGCTAAGCATCATAAAAATGCTTTTGATATGTCGTATGCATGGGATTTTCATCATATTATGAACGATATTGCCAAGGGTAAAAAAAATGCCAATGATGCTGAAGATTATTTTATTAAAAATGATAGTCTCTTTCCTGATGGTGCATACAGAATGTATTTTACTTCAAATCATGATGAAAATTCTTGGAATGGAACAGAATATGAACGCATGGGCGATGCAGCAGAAACCTTTGCAGTTTTAAGCTTTATGATTCCAGGAATGCCATTAATTTATAGCGGACAAGAAGCTGCTTTGAATAAAAGACTTGCCTTTTTTGATAAAGATACTATTTGTTGGGATAATATAAAATTAGAGGAATTTTATACAAACCTGATTAAAATAAAAAAGAAGAATAAAGCTCTTTGGAATGGAACTTATGGTGGAAAATTAATAAGAATAAATACTTCTGATGATAAAAATATTTTTGCTTTTATCAGAGAAAAAGATGATAATAAAGTATTTGCAATTTTTAATTTTTCTGATAAAAAACAAAATATAATTTTTAAAGGAGATAAATTTACCGGAGAATATACAAATGCATTTTCCGGAGAAGAAGTTAAGTTTTCACCAAAAAAAGAACTTGAACTTGAGCCTTGGGGATATTTTGTTTTTGTGAGAAAATAGTGTTTATCTGTAAAGTTAGATATTCTTAACCCGCTTTATTCATACAAAAACGAAGTGAATTGTATGAATGTATGATAAATAGTGGGGTGCAAAGCGGGAACCCCCGATTTAGTAGTAACCAAATTTGGGGGTTAATGAAATTCCTAAATTTGTTGGTATTACTTAATCGTAGAAAATTAATGAATTTTCCGGGTTAAATAGAAAAATTGATTAACTTTTTTTTGTCCTTTGGACATCTTCCTTATTATTCATGGGAGAGGTATATTTCGAAATTTTTTTTAGATTTAATAAGCAAAAAAAAATCCTTCCGAAACCGGAAGGATTTTTAATTTTAGTGTCTGTCTATAAAATTAATGTTTGCCTATAATGTCCGAGTTCTTCGTTATGCTTGTTTTCAAAACAAGCATAACGATAACCACCGGAACGAACTCGAACATTATGAACTAAACTCTAATTGGTTACATTTCATAAACTATTGTGCTGTAATAGTATATTTTTTTGTTATCAGGTTGAGTTCAATTTTATAAGTTCCTGCTCCAGGAGTTGGAATATTTACCGGATCAGTAACGTTTTCTGTTGGACGGTAAATCAGGTTTCCTCCTTCAGCAGTTCCATCCTCGTCAGTACCCCATTGTGGTGCCCATTGACCTGAAACTTCTAAAAATTTCATTTCGCCCTCAGCATTCAGGGTAGTTACAAGAGAGAAAATACCAGGACTTTCTTTTGTAAACTCAATACCATTGGCATTGTCCCAACCAACTGAGCAACCATCACCAACAAGGTAAAGTTGTGCCGAAGTAGCAGAAACAGTATAGGTTAAAGCTGCTGTATCAGCTTCAATGTAATAATCACCATCTGTTTCAGGTGCAGGAATAGCTGCAGGATCAGGAACCTCTTCGGTTGGACGATATATCAGAGGACCATTTTCAAATGTTCCTGTTTCATCGGTACCCCACTGCGGTGCCCACTGACCAAGCACAGAAATAAACTTAATGTACATATCTGTTCCTGCGGTCAAAGTTTCTACAATTGCAAACTTAGAATCACCTATAGGTATACAAGGAAGTGCAGCTGCATTATTCCAGCCTACAGTTGTAGCACTACCAAGTAAATAGATAGGTTTAATAACAATTGCATCGTTATAAGCTGTCAGATTCAATGTTATGGGTTCTGAATAAGCATTATCTAAATCATAATCTTTCGATATATATGATTTTATCCGGAATGAAATATCTACAGGAACTTCAGGAGCTACTCCCATAGCAATAAGTTTCTGATTCAGGGCATTAACAGTAATTGTAAAAGAATTTTCTGTTGTGCTACCAACTTTTATTTCATTTTTAAAACAACTATCTGCAATGTCCATTAATATTTCATATTTAACAGTTCCAATATTCTGAAGATTATAAATGGCAGCTTTCCATTGAAATGTAAATAAGCTATCGGCATTTTTCTTCAGTAATACAAACTCGGAACTATCTTCAGGTGTTAATATTTCAGGCGCTATAGTTTGGCTCATATCCAATACAGGATCTTTTAACTGCTTTTCGCAGGAATAAAGAAAGCCAAGTCCTATTATCGTTATTAATATTAATGTTATTTTTTTCATATCAATATTTTTTAGTTTTTAATTATAATCTGGATTTTGAGTAAGATTTGGATTAGCTCCTATGTCTGAAGCAGGAATAGGAAAAAGATTATATTTAGGATCAGTAGCTATACCGTCACTGGATTTTCCTTTCCAAGGCCATAAATAATCACCTCCGGTAAATTTACCAAATCTAATTAAGTCAGTTCTTCTATGACATTCCCAGTATAATTCTCTGGCACGTTCGTCAAGAATAAAATCAAGAGTAAGGTCATTGGCAGAAATATTTCCTGATTCATCACCATAGGCTCTTTCTCTTATTAGGTTTACATAATTTAATGCTGTTCCGGGATCTCCACCTGTTCCACCTCTAAGCACTGCTTCTGCATACATAAGGTAAACATCTGCTAAACGGAACATTGGAAAGTCTGTATCAGGATAATCCATACTTTTTCCACCGGAACCATTTGATTGAATATTTTTCCATTTGGTAATGGCATATCCATCGGTAAATACGCTAATATCTTCAATCTCTTTGTTTTGTCCATCAGTAAAGAACATTGCACGGCAATCAATATCACCGGTTTCGTCAGGGAATTTATCAACAAAGGCACTGGTGGTACGTGTTCCACCCCAGCCACCGCCAATACCGAAGTCAGATGGGTTCATATCGCCACCAACAGCAGCATGGATAATGAAATTTGTGCCACCGTAAGTTCTTGTGGCATCACCATCAAATGCAATGGCAAAGATTACTTCATTGTTATCAACATCATTATCAGCAAGAAAAAGATTTTTATAATCAGGGTTTAATGAATAACCTGCATTTATGATTTTTTTACAATAAGTGATACAATCGGTATATCTTGGAGTACCTGTATAAACTTCTGCATTTAAATAGATTGTTGCCAAAAGACTCCATGCAGTAGCTTTGTCAGCACGTGCATACATAGTTCTCGGCTCAATTAATAAGCTTTCGATATCTTTAAGTTCTGTTTCTATATAATTAAATAAATCAGTTCTTGAGATTTGATGAGGGAAGAAATTCCCAACTTTGTCGTCTTCTGTAACAAAGGGTACATCTCCAAACAAATCCATAGCATGAAAATAACTTAAAGCTCTTAGAAAGCGAGCTTCGGCACGATAAGTT
Source organism: Bacteroidales bacterium (assembly GCA_021158345.1). Taxonomy (GTDB): domain Bacteria; phylum Bacteroidota; class Bacteroidia; order Bacteroidales; family AUK083; genus AUK083. Next base: position 9,599 of record JAGGUV010000030.1, on the reverse strand, counting down.
TTAACTTTTGCCTTAAGATCATCTGATGCTCCTCTTTCGTTAAGTTTTGCATCAGAAGTTTCACGGATATATTCATTGCAAGCTGCAATCTGGTAAAAAATTCTGTAATACATGGCAGCAATAAACACATCGCTAGAGCCCCATGTTTGATAATGAAAATCCTTGATGGTCTGGTCGTTCCATGAAATTACAGCTTCATCAGTAGGTAATTCCTGGTGATACCACCAACCCCTGAGGTATTGTCCAAATCCTTCGTCAATACCACTAATATCACCGTTTCCGGCTGGTCCTTCCTGTCCTGATACTGCGAGACCTGCATATAATTTTGCAAGTACCTGTGTGTATGCTTCGGGGTTGTCAAAAACAGTTGCCGCTGTTGTAACTTTTTCATCCAACGGCACAGTGTCGAGATCCTTGGTGCAGGATGTAAATATCAAAATAAATCCTGCTATTAATAATGAAATATTTATTATTTTTTTCATAATTATTATTTTTTTAATGATTAAAACTGAAGGCTTAACCCTAAGACATATGTACGTGGACGTGGATACAACCTGTTATCAATACCATTACTAATTTCTGGATCTATACCGTCGTATTTAGTAATTACAAATGCATTATTAACAGTTGCTTTAAGCCTCAAACTTGCTTTTCCGTTGACAATGGACGGGAAAAGATAACTGAGTGAGATGTTGTCCATTCTAAAGAATGAAGCATCCTGAATATAATAATCTGATAAAAATTGTGGGTTCACGAAATCTGTTTCATAAACCGAAGTAGTAATATTTCCCAAATAGGGACCTTCCGGTCGATACAATCTTTCGTAAACACTATTTTCGGAAGCAATATTGTTATACATATAGTTTCCAAAATTAGCGCGTCCTGAAAATGAAAAATTCCAGTTTTTATATTTCAGGTTGGAGTTAATGCCAAAGTAGAAATCTGCAGCCGGTTTTTTATAATGATATCTATCGGCATTAGTAATTTCGCCATCGCCATTTCTATCAACATACATACCTTGAATTGGTTTACCATCGGTTCCATAAACCTGCTCAAATACAAAGAATGAGTTGGCAGGGTGTCCTACGCTGTGCATTTGGATATAATTTCCAACACCACCTGATATTCCGCCGGTTTCAACGCCGAGATAATCAGGATCGTCAGTAGCGGTAAGTTTAGTGATTTTATTTTTATTATAAGTAGCATTGAACCCAATTTGCCATGAAGTATTAATAGTGGAAACAGGTCTTGTAGTAATTGAGAATTCAACACCTTGATTTTCAAGATCGCCAATGTTGGTAAGGATGAAATTAGAAAGGTTAGTACCTGCAGGAACAGGGATGAAATTTATCAGGTCTTTGGTTTTTCTTTTATAAATGTCAATAGAACCGTAAACCCTGTCGTTGGCAAATCCGAAATCCAAACCAAAGTTAAGAGTTGAGGTTTCTTCCCATTTAATATTGTAGTCATATCCTTCGGGACGCAATGTATAGTAGAAAAGATTTCCTAATTGATAACGTGCATATTGGTTACTCAAGGTATAACGTGGAAGATACGGATAATCACCCTGGTTGATGTTTTGTTGACCTGTGATACCGTAACCTGCCCTAAGTTTCAACTGTGACAAAATTTCTATTTTTTTCATCCAAGGTTCATCAATAATTTTCCAGGCAAATGCTGCTGATGGGAAAAGTCCCCAGCGTGTATCAGGTGAAAAACGTGAAGTACCATCATCACGTAGTGTAAATGTCAGTAGATATCTGTCTTTAAAAGTATAATTGAAACGGCCAAAAAACGATACAAGGTAGTTCTCAGTGGGATTGTCCACAGTGTCGATGTTGTAAGTCCTTTTTGGATCACCAAAGAAATTTTTCTGATATACACCGGGACGAATAGAATCAATGGTAAATTCCCTTGAATAATTTCCATTCACAGAATAATTTTTTCTCCAGAAATGTTGCCACGAATAACCTGCCATTATATCAAAATGACTTTTAATGCTTTTAACATCTTTAATATAATTCAGGTAGAAATCAAAAAGTTCGTTCTTTTTTTCCTGTTCATACGAATTATATGTGCCACCTCCATTAAGCGGATCGTACGACCATGGTGCATAATCAGGAACAATAACATCACCTGTTGCTTTTGAATAGTCATATCCAAGGTTTAGGTTGGCTCTTAAATCAGGCAAAAAGTGTAGTTTATAATCAAGTTGCACATTTCCAATTACACGGTTTACATCCGATTGATCATCTCTCATATTAATTTGTGCAACAGGGTTTCTTGAACCTTGCTCAACAGGAATGTCTGTGCCATTGCTTTGTACCCATGCATAGTATCCACCATAATTAGTAGAAGGCATTAAAATGGTATCGGCAATGCCGTCGCCATTAACATCATTGGTATAATAAGGGTTATAAGTTTTGTTTGAGTTAACAGGCTTGGTAGGATCGTATTGTAAGGCTGCGCCAATAGCTCCACGATCGGCAAACTGGTTTTTTACATTTACATATTTAATATTGAAATTAACTTTCAGATGATCATCAAATAAAGTTGGATTCAGAGCTGCATTAATTGTTGTCCTTTTCAGGTTATCGGTTTTCAGGATACCGTCCTGGTCGGAATAACCTAACGACAAACGGTAGGGGAGTGTTTTGTATGCACCCGAAAAACTTATGTTGTGATCCATACCAGTGGCATTTTGATATATTTCATCCTGCCAGTTTGTATTTGCATCGCCAAGCATTCCAACCTGGTTAGGATAGCGTTCTTGTATTAAGTTGCGGAATTCGTCTGCCCCCAAAACATCTATTGTTTTAGTAGGTGTGTAATACGAGAAGTTACCTGTGTAGTTAACTTTTAAAGGAGCGCCTTTTTTACCTTTTTTTGTGGTAATGATAATAACACCGTTGGAAGCCCTTGAGCCATAGATTGCTGTTGCAGAAGCATCTTTTAAAACTGTAAAGGTTTCAATATCGTTAGGGTTGATAGTATTAAGAGGATTTCTCATACCTGAGATACCATCATTATCAACAGGAATTCCATCAATAACAAACAAAGGGTCGTTGCTGGCTGATAGTGATGATCCTCCTCTGATGCGTATTGTAGCGCCTTCGCCTGGAGCACCCCCGCCATTAGTGATTTGAACCCCTGCAATTTTACCTTTAACTAATTCGGTTGGGGATGTTATTGCACCAGTGTTAAATTCCTTGCTCTCAATAGCAGTTATTGACCCTGTTGCATCTTTTTTCTTCTGAACACCATAACCGACTACTACAAATTCATCAAGTCTGGTTGCTTGTGCTACTAAGGCAATATTTACTACTGTGTTAGGTTGAACAACAATTTCTTGAGTTTCATATCCCATAAAGGAAAAAACTAATGTAGTATTAGGAGCAACCTTAATTTTATATTTACCATTAATATCGGTAATTGTTCCTTGTGTAGTTCCTTTAATTACGACAGAAGCGCCAGGAAGAGTTGTCCCGTCTGTAGCATCTGTAACTGTTCCTGTTACCTTAGCTTCTTGCGAAAAAGCAGTAACAGTACTAAAACAAATTATTGCTAAAAACAATAATAGTTTTTTTGTTAAATGTTTTGTCATAATACTTGTTTTAGTTAATAGATAAATTATTTGTTTAAAATTAAAAGGATGTAAAAATAAATAAAATATAGTTAATAAATCATATGTTGTTTAGTTTTTTTTTTAATTTTTGTAAAGATTTTTTATTTAAATTGCTAATTAGTAAAATTATTATTATTTTTGCAAAATAAGAAATTATTAGTAACTAAAAATTAAAAATTATGAAAAAATTTACTCTTAGAATTATTTCAATTTGTATGTTTCTTTTAATGGGGACATATGTTATGGCTCAAATTCCTGAAGCTATAACAATTTCACCTGATAATGCAACGGCATTTGATGAAATTACATTAACATTAGATGCATCATTAACATGTCCTGACAGTGCTTTATTTAATGCTGATTCTGTTATGATGCATTCAGGTATTACTATTGATGGCGCTGCATGGCAAAATGTAGTTGCGTTTGATGCACTTGGTGCTAACGGACAACAACCAAAATTAGTTTATGCAGGACCATACACACCTCCAGCTATTAGCATTACACCTGCAAATGCTACAGCGTGGGATGAAATTACACTTACACTAGATGCAAAACTTTCATGTCCTGACAGTGCTTTATTTAATGCTGATTCTGTTATGATGCATTCAGGTATTACTATTGATAGCTCTGCATGGCAAAATGTAGTTGCATTTGATGCACTTGGTGCTAACGGACAACAACCAAAACTTATTTCTAATGGTGACAGTACATGGTCAATTACTTTTATACCAGCTGAATTTTACGGTGTTGAAGAAGGAACTAATGTTTCGGCTATTAATTGTGTTTTTAATGCCGGAGATTGGTCATTAGGCGAAGGCAAAGACTTTGATGCTGAAGGAAATTGTACAGATTTCGTAATTCCTTTGGGTTCACAGGATTTGTATAAATGGTCTATAACTTTTACTCCCTCTGAATTTTATGGTGTTGAAGAAGGAACTAATGTTTCGGCTATAAATTGTGTTTTTAATGCCGGAGATTGGTCATTAGGCGAAGGCAAAGATTTTGATGCTGAAGGAAATTGTACAGATTTTTTGATTCCACTAAGTGGTGTCGGTATTGGAGAAAATTCTGATATAAATTCATTTAATCTTTATCCAAATCCTGTTGAAAATGAACTCAACATTGAAAATCTAAAGAAAGATGTTAATAAAATCGAAATTTTTACTATTACAGGCAAAAAAGTAAAAATGGTTGAAAATATTTCATCAGCAAAAATTAAACTCAATATTAGTGATTTGCAAAGCGGATTGTATTTTATTACACTACATAGTAATAATAGTGTTCAAACAGCTAAATTTATTAAGAACTAAAATTGTTTTTATTCATATGAAAAAAAACCGGTATGAAAATACCGGTTTTTTTTATTTTAAATTTAGTCATTTTAATATTTTAAAACCCAAAACAGAGTTATAAGTTGTTTATCAGAAATATTCAAGTTTAATTTTAATTATGTAACTTTGTAGAAAATAAAATTAGAAACTATGAAATTAATAAAATCTGTATTGATATTGGTGTTTTTTTTATTAACATCACTTAAATTATTTTCTCAAACAATATATTCAGAGCCGGCTTTACCAACAGCTGACGAAAGTGTGATAGTATATTTTAATGCCCAGGGAACACCTCTTGAAGGCTATAACGGGATATTATATACTCATACAGGCATTACTGTTAATGGTAATCCCTGGCAATATGTTATTGGTTCATGGGGAAATAATCCCAGTCAACCACAGCTTACAAAAATTGGCACTGATTTGTATCAACTTAATATTAGTCCAAGTATTCGGGAGTTTTATAATGCCGCATCAAATGATGAAATTTCGCAGATGTGTTTTGTTTTCAGAAGTGCTGATGCAGGAACTCAAACTGAGGATTTGTTTCTTGATGTTTTTGAGTCAGGATTAAATGTTAGTATTACTATTCCCGATCAATCAGGTTTTATTGTTGAACCCGGAGCTGAAATTATTGTAGAAGCAAATGCCACAAATTCCGATTCTTTGAAATTATTTCATGATGATATTCTTATTTCATTTACTACCGAAAGTTTTCTTCGTGACACACTATATCCTACCGTTCCAGGAACTCACAGGGTAAAAGTTTTGGCATCAAAAAATACAATAGCTGTTGCCGATTCATTTAATTATTATGTTAGAGGTGAGGTAGCTGTTCAGGAACTTCCTCAGGGTATAAAAGACGGAATTAATTATATTAATGATTCAACAGTTACTCTTTGTCTTTTTGCTCCTTTTAAGGAATTTGTTTTTGTAATTGGTGATTTTAATAATTGGGAATTATCCGAAGAATATAATATGAAAAAAACTCCTGACGGAAACAGATATTGGCTTGAGATAAGTGGACTTGTTCCACAGAAGGAATATATTTTTCAGTATTTTATTGATGGTGAGATAAAAATTGCTGATCCTTACACCGATAAAATTAGTGATCCATGGAACGATAAATATATCAGCAATAGTGTTTACCCAAATCTTATTAGTTATCCCGAAGGAAAAACTACAGAAATTGCAAGTGTGCTTCAAACGGCACAAGACGAATATCAGTGGCAAAACACAAGTTTTGTTCCCGCCAAGGATCAAGACCTGATTATTTACGAATTGTTTGTGCGTGATTTTACCACTGAACACACTTATCAATCATTGATTAATAAACTTGATTATTTTGAAAATCTCGGCATTAATGTTATTGAATTGATGCCAATAAACGAATTTGAAGGTAACAGCAGTTGGGGATATAATCCGTCGTTTTATTTTGCTCCTGATAAATATTATGGTCCTAAAAATGATTTAAAACATTTTATTGATGAATGTCATGGCAGAGGTATTGCTGTTTTAATAGATTTGGTTTTAAACCATTCTTATGATCAATCGCCTTTTGTTAGAATGTATTTTGACGGAAGCAACCCTACCGAAGAAAATCCATGGTATAATGTTCATTCAAATTTTACGAATCCTGATGCACAGTGGGGCAATGATTTTAATCATGAAAGTATTTACACTAAACAACTTGTTGACAGCATTAATTCTTACTGGATGACAGAATACAAAGTAGATGGTTTTAGATTTGATTTTACAAAAGGATTCGGGAATAATATTAAAGGCCCTGACGATCCATGGGGCAGTAAATATGATGCAGACAGGATTGCTCTTTTAAAAAGAATGTACGACGAAATTATACAAAGAAATCCTAATGCAAAAGTAATATTTGAACATCTCGCCGAAAATCGGGAAGAAAAAGAATTAGCTAATTATGGAATTATGCTTTGGGGAAACTCAAATTATAATTATGGTGAAGCAAGTATGGGGTGGGTTAATAATTCAGATTTTTCATGGATATCATATAAAAAACGAGGCTGGAATTCACCTCATGTTGTTGGATATATGGAAAGTCATGATGAAGAAAGGCTTATGTATAAAAATTTGCAATGGGGAAATTCAAACGGTAATTATAATATTAAGGATACAATTACAGCTCTTAAAAGAATGGCTTTGGTTTCAAGCTTTTTTTATACCATTCCCGGTCCTAAAATGATTTGGCAATTCGGGGAATTAGGATACGATTATTCCATTGAATATAATGGCAGACTTGGCGAAAAACCTGTTAGATGGGATTATTATAATCAATATCAACGAAAATATTTGCATGATATGATTTCATCTTTGATGGATTTAAAAGTGAATGAAGACATTTTTGAAACAGAGAATTTTTCTTTTAGTTTGAGTGGTGCGATGAAAAGAATTGAACTCAATCACGAAAGTATGAATATGAGAATTATCGGAAACTTTGGTGTTACAGCTTCTTCCATTGATCCGAATTTCCTTCATACAGGTAAATGGTATGATTATTTTTCAGGTGATTCAATAAGTGTTTCTAACACTAATGATGAAATTTCACTTTTACCGGGAGAATACAGAATTTATTCAGATAAAAAATTGGATAAACCTGATATTGGTACAGGTGTTAATGATATTACTTATAATTCAGATAATGAGTTCAGTTATGTTTATCCTAATCCGTCTAAAGATTTATTTAATATCATTGTTAATATTACTGATGTCAGACAAACACAAATAAAAATTTATAATATTCTTGGTAAAGAGATTAATACTATTGTAAATAAAAAATTAAGCAGAGGAATACATAATTTCACTTGGAAAGGCAGAAATTATTACGGACAAAAAGTAAATTCAGGTGTTTATTTTTATATTATTGAAACAGGAAACATAAGAGAAACAAAAAAAATAATTTTGCAATAGGTTATTAACCTATGTTAATTAGTGCTTGCATGAAAATTCTAAAACACCGAATATTTATGCAATATAGTTTATTTTATGGGTTTCACCCTGTGAAATGCAAAGCAATTTTGCAAAACAAAATTATTTCACATAGTAAATATATTGTTAAATGGTTATTTCCCGTATTACTTGTATTTTAACAATTTGATAAAAATTTTATACAATTTTTATTTTTTAATATCAATAATAAAACTGATTATAGAGTTTTTTTTCAGATACTATTTAACAAAATATTTTGATTCCATTTTCAATGCCACACTAACTAACATAAGCATTACATGCACTTCTATTAATGGTCCTATTACAGCTGCAAATGCTTCGCCGTAATTAATGCCAAATACCGCAACTGCGACAGCAATAGCTAATTCGAAATTATTACTTGCTGCAGTAAAAGAAAGAGTTGTGGTTTTTTCATAATCTGCACCAAATTTCTTACTGATGAAAAAGGACATAAAAAATATCACAATCCTACACAAAAAAACATCACAATAAAAATCCATAAAGTAAGGTATCTGTCTAAAAATGATAGTTTTTTTGAATAAGAAGTCATTATTTTTTTTGTTTAATCTGTTCAACATAAAATTTTATAAAATCACGTCTTATTGCATCTCTAATCCTGATAAATTCTGACAAAATAAATTCTTCAGTTCCTGTTGCTTCTGCAGGATCATCAAAATCAATATGTAATCGTTGTTTTACTTTACCTGTAAACACAGGGCAAGTCTCTTTCGCACTATTGCAAACAGTTATTACATAATCAAAACTTTCGTTGATAAATTTATTTACGGATTTTGTGGTATTCATACTTAAATCAATGCCCAATTCAGTCATAACTTGTATAGCTTTGGGATGAACTTGTTTGTTAGGCTCTGTTCCGGCGGAAAATACTTCGAGACTATCATCAAAAGATTTTAAAAAACCTTCTGCCATCTGACTGCGACAACTATTTCCAGTACATAAAATTAAAATCCTCATAATCTTTGAAACAATTTAGTTTTATTAGTCTGCTTTGAAAAAGCATTTATTAAAATTATTTAAAAAAAATCACAGATTTTTTTTAAATATGTGAATCCACTCCGAAAATTCGCTAAGCGGCTATAAATTGTCAACTTTAGTTTTTGTAGTAGTCTCAAGATTTAATAAGTTAATAAATTTTTTTTATTTCTTTTGCAGAAGGCACACGACCCTTTACCACTACTTTTTCGTTAATTACAAGAGCCGAAATTAAAATTACACCATAATTCATTATATCCATAATATCTTCAACTTTTGAAATATTGGCGACTATACCATTTTCAGAAATCACATTTCTTGTAAGCTTTTTAAGCACATTACAATTTGCACATCATGTGCCAAGAATTTTTATGTCCATTTTTATTTTTTATTTTTGTTAATAGTTCGCAAAAAAACGAACATTATACTTCTTATCCAAATTTTTTATAAAAATAATTACTAACAAAATAAAAACACATATCAAGTGTATTTGGTGTTTTTATTTTTAATTTATCAACAAAAAGAAAAAAAATTAAAAAAAAATTAGAATACTTTTTGTGAATAAAAAATTGTTCGTACATTTGCGAACAATTTTAAAATAATGACTATGACTAAAAAAATAATAACAGACGAACAAAGAAAAATTGCACGTTATGCTAAAGCCATGGGAC
>JAGGUV010000175.1 GCA_021158345.1 Bacteroidales bacterium | reverse complement strand
ATCTATAATTTTTTGTTTACGTTTTTCAATCAAAAAATTGTTAATTATTCTTTGTCTCGCCTTAACACCAAGCTTATAGTCTGATTCCAGAGCTTTTCTGATTAATTCAGCACCTTTCTCTACATTTTTTTCTTTTAAAACAAAGCCACAATCACCTATTCCATAAGGGATTCCATTTGCCGAAGAACCAACTGGAATGCACTCACATAACATAGCCTCACAAAGAGTATTTGGTAAACCTTCACTTAAAGAAAATTGGGCAAAGACTTTATATTTCGAAATATATTCAGGCAATTCGTCATACGGTACAAATCCAATAAGATTAACATTTTTACTCGCTTGAGTCTTCGCATACTCTAACATTTCTCCTTTTAATCCAATTATAGTAAATTCAATATCTGGCATAATTTTGGCAATTTCAATCAAGAAATCCAATCCTTTTCTTCGAAATGTTTGAATATTTGGAGCACCAGCAATTGTTACCACACTTTTTTCTTTTTTCTTCCCAACGAAATTTCTCCATTTTCTTTCATTGTATCCGGTTGGAACAACAACAAAATCTCCTTTTATTCTTTTTACAAAATTTTTAACTCCAGTTAAAAGTCCTTTCCCTGTTGGATCGGCATAATAGTTAATCCCCTCAACCAATGACTTGTCAACAGGGACAATAATATCAGCAAACTTATAGGATTTGCTAGCACAATAATTTCTTAAATTCTTTTTTAAAAAAACTCCAAAATTAATCTGAGGAACAGCTACTGCATCATACCCTCCTACTATTATGATATTTTTTTTGTGGAATATTTTTCCAAATAACATTGGTAAAAAAGAATGATAATCAGAAAACCAACAATAATAAACATCAAATTTTCGAATATTCAGCAACAAAAATAAAAATTGCTTTATAAACTGTAAAACAAAGAGGTGAAGTACCTTGGTATTAATAAATCTATATTTTGTTAATTCAAACTTTGAACTTAAAATTTTATCGTCTTCTCTTACAAAAGTTGAATAATCTAAATAAAACAAACAAACTCTTTTCTTTTTATTCATTATCTTTATTGTCAATTTTATATTTTTTTTTAAAAAACTCAAATTTACAATAAAATTTTAATTCATATGTTTAGAATAGCTCATTAAGTTATTTTTGTTTTATTAAACATTAATATTCTTAATTTTGCAGAATTATTTATCTGAATAAAATTTAAAAAATATGATAATATTAACAGGAGCAGCAGGTTTTATAGGTAGCTGTATGCTAACAAAATTAAATAACGAAGGATTTAATGACATTGTTATTGTTGACAATTTTTCTTATCCTGAAAAGAATAAAAATATTGCCAACAAACAATTTAAAGAAAAAATTGACAGAGAAATATTTTTCGAATGGTTAGAAAACAATAATAACAATATAGACTTTATTATTCATCTCGGAGCAAGAACTGATACCACAGAAACAAAAAAAGCTGTTTTCGACAAATTAAATTTAAACTACACAAAATCCATGTGGAAAGCATGTGTAAAATATAATATTCCATTAATTTATGCTTCGTCAGCAGCAACTTACGGATTGGGCGAATACGGATATATTGATGATCACGATATTATTTATAAACTAAAGCCATTGAATGCTTATGGTGAGTCAAAAAATGAATTCGACAAATGGGCATTGCAACAAAATGAGAAGCCGGTTTTTTGGGCAGGATTAAAATTCTTTAATGTTTACGGTCCTAACGAATATCATAAAAACAGAATGGCTTCTGTGATAATTCATGCTTTTAAACAAATTAATGAAACCGGAAAAGTAAAACTTTTTAAATCGCATAAACCTGAATTTGAAGATGGTAAACAATTACGCGATTTTATTTATGTTAAAGATGTTGTAGATGTTATTTTCTTCATGATGAAACAAAAAAAATATTCAGGATTATACAATCTTGGGACCGGAAAAGCCCGTTCATTCCTTGATTTAGCAAAGGCAACTTTTAAAGCTCTTGGTAAAAAAAATAATATTGAATTTATTGATACGCCTATCGACATCCGCGATAAATATCAATATTTTACTCAAGCTGATATAAAAAAATTAAGATCTATAGGATATAACAAAAAATTCTATTCTTTAGAAGAAGGCGTTGAGCAGTATGTTAAAGAATATCTGAGTAAAAATTTATATTTTTAGATGGGGGAAATAATATCTTAATTATTAAGCCATTACAATTGTTCTTTAATCTCCAGAAGGAAACTCTTAATTTTATTAAGCGATTTAACAATCTCAATATTATTAATAGTATCCTCTTTATTTTCTTTGAGTTTATCTTTGGCACCTTGTAGGGTAAAGCCTCTTTCTTTTACAAGATGATAGATAATATAAAAATTATCAACATCAATTTGAGTAAATAGCCTATTACCTTTTTTATTTTTCCTGGGTTTAATAACATCAAATTCTTTCTCCCAGTATCGTATCAACGAAGTGTTAACATTAAACATATCCGCTACTTCGCCAATACTATAAAATAGCTTCTCTGATTTTTTATTTTTTAAAGACATTAAAAGATATAATTATAAACCACTAGTAACTCTGTGAGAATAATCTAAAATATTTTCATATTCTTCAGGTGAAAGATCATTAAAAATATAATAAATAGGGTTAACACGTTTATTATTTTTTATAACCTCATAATGAAGATGAGGACCTGTTGACAGTCCTGAGGTTCCAACAGTTCCAATCACCTGTCCCCGTTTAACTTTCTGGCCTTTTCTTACTTTTATTTTATCAAGATGAGCATAAGCAGTCTTATAACCATAGCCATGGTCAATAACAATTTTATTTCCATAGCCAAATCTGGTTCTTTTGGCCATTATTACTTTTCCATCACCACTGGCATAAACATTAGTCCCCTTGCGAGCACTATAATCAAGCCCTTCATGAAACATCCTTCTCTTAAAAATAGGATGTATTCTCCACCCATAATATGACGAAATTCTATTTAAGTCCTTATTATCAACAGGCTGTATAGCAGGAATGCAAGACATCATCCTCTCTTTATTCTTAGCCATTTTAAAAACCTCGTCATACGATTTGGATTGAACATATAACTGGCTGGTAATTTTATCTAATTTTTTTGTTGTCTCTATTAATAATTTCGAACATTTATATCCATCTAACTTTTTATATTTATCAGCACCTCCAAAACCTGCTTGACGAACTGAAGCAGGTATAGGTTCCGATTCAAATATCACTCTATAAATGTTATCATCCCTGTTTTGCAAGTCTTTAATAACTTTTGTTACAAGGTTCATTTTATCATTTAATATCTTATACTGAAGTTTATATTGCTCAATTTCACGTTTCTGCATCCTCTCTTTTGGAGAATCAATAAAATGATAAATAAGAATAGCCCACAGAAAACCAAACATCATGGTTGTAAACAAAAACAACAAAATTTTCTTTAATTTATCCTTAGGTGATACTTGCACTTCTTTTACTTGAAGCGACTTAGTATCAAACTTATACTTAATTTTTGCCATAAAATAATACTAAATATTTTTATGTTTGAATGCAAATATAATTAAAAAAACTAAATTTGCAATTCCAATATTTATTAATCAATTAACTAAACATTGTTAATAAAACTAAATTCAAAAATAAAAAAAATGAATTCATCTTTAATAAGAAAAAATTTCCTGAATTTTTTTAAATCTAAAAATCATACAATTATACCTTCATCACCAATAGTAGTAAAAGGTGATCCAACATTAATGTTCACTAACGCAGGAATGAACCAATTTAAAAATATTTTTCTTGGCAACAATCCTGCAAAATTAACAAGAATTACTAACACACAAAAATGTCTTCGGGTATCAGGTAAGCATAACGACCTTGAAGAAGTAGGGCGTGACACATATCATCACACTATGTTTGAGATGCTTGGAAACTGGTCTTTTGGCGATTATTTTAAAAAAGAAGCTGTTGAATGGGCTTGGGAACTTTTAACAGAAATTTATAAAATTGACAAGAAAAATTTATATGTTACAGTATTCGAAGGCAGTGAAAAAGATAATCTTCCGAGAGATGATGAATCTTATAATTACTGGAAAAATATTGTTGATGAAGATAAAATAATATGGGGAAATAAAAAGGATAATTTCTGGGAAATGGGCGACGTTGGACCTTGTGGTCCTTGCTCTGAAATTCACATTGACTTGCGCGATGAAAACGAAAAAAAATTAATCCCCGGAAAAAACCTTGTTAACAAAGGCAATCCTTTAGTGATTGAAATATGGAATCTTGTTTTTATTCAATACAACAAACTCGCTAACGGAAGTCTTATTCCTTTACCACAGAAACACGTTGATACAGGCATGGGATTAGAACGTTTGTGTATGGTTTTGCAAAACAAAAAATCAAACTATGACACTGATATTTTCCAGCCTTTAATACATAAAATCGAAGACATCTCAAATATAAAATACAGTGAAAACACAGAAACAGATATCGCCATTCGTGTTATTGCCGATCATATCAGAGCTATTAGTTTTGCTATTGCTGATGGTCAATTGCCTTCAAATACCGGAGCAGGTTATGTTATCCGCAGAATCCTCAGAAGAGCTGTAAGATATGGTTTTACTTTCCTTAATCTTAAAGAGCCTTTCCTTTATAATCTGGTGCAGGTGCTTGTTGACCAAATGGGAGAAATATTCCCTGAAATTGTCAAACAATATGATATTATCAACAAAGTAATTTATGAAGAGGAAGTAGCTTTTCTGAGAACTCTTTCTATTGGCATTAATAAATTTGAAAAATATATCTCATCAAACAAGGAGAATAAAATTATTGACGGTGATTTTGCTTTTGAATTATACGATACCTATGGTTTTCCTATTGACCTGACACAACTTATGGCAGAAGAAAAATCTTATTCTCTTGATATGGAAAATTTCAATAAAAATCTGCAAGAGCAAAAAAATCGTTCCAGAAAAGCTTCAAATATCGACACAGAAGACTGGGTTACTGTTAACGAATATTCTGACGATACTGAATTTATTGGTTACGACTTTCTTGAGGCAGATGTAAATATTTTAAAATACAGAAAAGTAAAAGCTAAAAAGAAAGAATATTTCGAAATAGTTTTAGATAAAACACCTTTTTATGCTGAATCGGGTGGGCAGGTTGGCGACAGAGGTTATTTTATTTCCGGTGATGAAAAAATTTCTGTTGAAAACACAATTAAAGAAAACAATCAGATAATTCATATCACAAAAAAACTTCCAAAAAATATTGACAAACCTGTAAAAGCTGTTGTTGATAAAAACAAAAGGACTTTAACTGCAAACAATCACTCGGCAACACATCTTTTACATGCAGCATTAAAACAGGTTCTTGGCAACCACGTTGAACAAAAAGGTTCATTGGTGGATGAAAATCACCTGAGATTCGATTTTTCGCATTATGCTAAATTATCTGATGAAGAAATATTAAAAGTTGAGAAGATTGTAAATAAAAAAATAAGACAAAATATTCAGCTTATCGAAAAAAGGAACGTGCCTGTTGCAGAAGCAAAAAAAATGGGTGCTACTGCTTTGTTCGGTGAAAAATACGGAGAATATGTCAGAGTGATAATCTTCGACAAAAACTATTCAATAGAATTATGCGGAGGTACTCACGTAAATGCAACAGGGCAAATTGGTATGATTAAAATTACTTCTGAAAGTGCTATTGCTGCCGGAATACGAAGAATTGAAGCTATTACCGCTGATAAAGCTGAAGACTTTTTCTTTAAACAAATTAATACTCTTAACGAGATAAAAACACGTTTTAAAAATTCAAAAAACATTATTAAAAGTATTGATAATGTTCTGATTGAAAACAATAAACTGCAAAAAGAAATTAATAAACTTAACAAAGAAAAAGCCCAAGGTGTTAAAAAAGATATTATTAAAAATATTCAGAAAATAAATAATATTAATTTTATTGCAGAAAAAGTTCCCCTTGACACCCAAACAGTAAAAGATTTAGCTTTTGACATTAAAAATTCAGTTGATAATTTATTTCTTTTACTCGGCAACGAAAACGGAGAAAAAGCAAATATTACAATAATAATTTCTAACAATCTAATAAAAGAAAAAGGCTTAAATGCAGGAAATATTATAAAAGTTTTGGCAAAAGAAATTAACGGCGGCGGTGGTGGACAACCTCATTTTGCTACTGCAGGAGGTAGAAATTCTGCCGGTATTACTAAAGCTTTTGAAAAAGCCAGAGAAATTATTGAGGGGGTTGATTAAAGAGAACTGAAAAAAAACTCATTTAAATCACTCTAAAAATAAACTTATTTTTATTTTTCATTTTCAACAAAATTATACTCCATAACCGTATTATCAGTCTTTAGATAAATAAGTCTGTAATTATCTATCAACAGAGGCAGACAGCAAGTTTCATCATCATTATCAAATATCATAATCTCACTTACCCTATATCTACTATCATTATTTTTTTTTGTCGCAAAAAATAATTTATTATTAGAATCAGAAAAAACTACAGATAAAAACTTTGTTTCAGGGTTAAAATAAAAATCATACAAAAAATAGTCAGAATCAATCTTCATATTTTTAAAATCGACAAAGAAAGTTTTATTATTAAATGGCGTCTTAATAAGTTTACTGTTTTCTAAATCAAAAATAAAATTCGAATAATTAAAGTAAGCTAATCCTGTTTTAAAAAGTGGGTACATATTTTTGTATCCGTTTTTTTCTCCTTTATACATTTCAGGCAATTTATAATCAATAAATTTACTAAATTCCAAAAAACCATTTTTATTTAAAATGTACTCACCAATCATATAATTTGTTGAAGAATCAACCTTAAATCTATATGTTGGTATGATATACTTATTTTTATAATAATAAATATAGTCCAAATTTGTATAATAATTTTCAGGAACAGTATTTTCAATTACCGGGAAATAATCAATAGAACATTTATTATTAAAATTGAAAACAATTTGTGCAACCAAAGGCTTATAACTTAAAACAAGTCGGTTTTCAGCTTTAATATAAACAGGATTAGGTACTTTTAAAGCAATATACAAACTATCAGCAAGAGCATAAACAGAAGATATCATAGGGTATTGTCGTCCAATTTTTTCTAAATATTTAAAATATTTGATATATACAGAATCCGAGCTATTAGGAAAATAATTTAATAAAGTTTTAGGGTCTAAATCTTCAACATATAATTGAAAAAAACAATTCCCATGACTATCGAAAACCGAAATATTTTCTTGTATAACATCATTAAAAATTACTCGATTATTAGCACAATAAATTTTCCCGTGACTAAAACCCAAGGTATCATCTATTTTGAAGACTATGTTAGTACGAGCCTGACAATTTATTTTTTGTATATTTTTCCATATATTTTTTACAGGAAAATGAAAAAGCTCTTCCCCGTCAGCTTTGAATAAAAAAAATTCTGATAATTTACCTGTATAAGAATATTTTTCATATAAAGAATCTGATTTTATTATTTCAATGTCCTTTCTTAAAACAGGAAAATTACGTTTTAGAAAACGATTAATACAAACATCTTTCTGTTCTTTAAAAATCAATTGTATCTCTACATTTTTGTCAATTAAATCTATGGCTCCTTGTGCGAAATAACATTTCAAACATTCCCCTTTATTAATTCTAATACGTGCAATAAGATTTTCAGATAATAACTCCCGGGACTGAACAAAAAAAATAAAAGCAATTAAAAAATATTTTAAAAATATAAACATAGTGTAATATTTAAAATAACATTCTAGTCAATTGTTGTATAAAATAAACCTCCATTTTCTGTCAATTCAAAATCATTATTTATTGGGATTGCACTACCACCATCATTAAAAATTACGCCCCAAATCCCATTGTTATTTAAATAAAGACGAACACATAGTATATCATAAGGAGGCTCGCAATAAAGATGATAATAACTATTGCCCATAGACTCAAGTCGTGCATGCCCTGCAATATCAATAACCATTTCACCTTTGGTTTGTGTTGGAATAAGATAAAAAATAAAAAATAAAATTAAAATTGTAAAAAACTTTTTCATAATAATATTTTTTTTAAAGTTAATAAATTATTTAATATTGTTTGCGAATATATATATATATATATAT
>JAGGUV010000089.1 GCA_021158345.1 Bacteroidales bacterium | reverse complement strand
CAAAATACATATTTTGCCTGCCTGAAATTAAAAAATTAAATTTATTAATATCTATTGGAGCATTGGGGTAATAAGCAAATCTTATCTGAAAAGTTTTAAATACAAGGTTCTCATTTCTTATCCTTAACCCAATTCCAAAACCTGAATATAAAGTGTTTTTGAAAATACAACTTTTGTTTGAGCCTATTAATCCAAAATCAGCAAAGTAAAATAAACAGTAATTAAATCCTATGATTTTTGTTTCAGTAAAATTAATTGTTTCAGCACTAAAATTTAATCTTTGCAAGCCTTTTAATTCATCAGAGTATAGTCCTCTGATTCCTGTTCTGTTTCTTAGCTCTAATAATTCATCCGAATATCTTCTAATTCCAATACTATAATTGATTTTAATAAAATTTCTGAGTTTTAAATATTTGTAGATTACTAATGGGGTGAAATAATTAAATTTAACATCTACAATTCCATCCTCATATTTGTTTTTGTTAATGAAACCACCTATGTTAAGACACGAATTAAAATACCCGTATTTTTTATATTGAGCTTTTAATAGTTTAATACCTGAATAAATTCTTGTATATTTTTTTTGTAATTCAACACCTAAAACTAATTGGAAAAGTTTACCGTATGGAATATCCTCAGTTATTCCATAATTATATATAAAATTACTTTTGTAATAATTGTTGTTAACAATCGAAAAATTTGTTAATACTCTTGAATAGCTGTTGTATTTATTATATATATCAGGGTCTGTGTCTGGTGATTGAGAAAAAATCTTGTTGTATATACCACATGATACAACATATCTTGAACGGTTAATCTTGTTTTTGATAGGGATTGATTTGCCAACCCAGAAATTTAATTCGTCATAAATTACTCTGCTTTTTGGTGAAAACAAATCATTTTCATTAAGTCTTTCAAAATTATTATGATGTTCAATATCAATACTTCCTGCATATTTTGTTTCAGGCGTTAGAAAATCTTTATTTAATTCTATCCCAAAGTTTTCTTTTTCATCTTGATTAAAATAGAAAATTTTACTATTTATAAAAGTTCCGTTTATATTTTTAATATTGTACAATCCCTGATTGTAATTTATTAATTTATTGTTTTTTGTTTCCAACGAAATTTTATTTTGTAGTTTATTTCCATAACCTAATAAATTGACATTGTAAACACTAACATTGAATTTTTTATTGATTTTTGGAGATATATCAACACCTAATGGCCAAATATCTTTTGTGAGCACTAAAATATCGACAGAATCAGAATATTGATTTTTGTTGGAAATTATAATTTTTGCATCTTTTATGTATGATAATTGTCTGAGTATTCTTTCATTGTCAGATAAAACATAAGGATTTATTTTATCACCTTCTTTAAATAAAAGATTTTTTCTTATTACTTTTGATCTGGAGTTAATATGGGTTTTGTTTACAATATTATTAAACCAATTATAAGTTTTAATGGTTGTATCGTTTATTGTTGAACCAAAAATTTCTAAATTTTGAATTTTAATGCTTCTGATTATTTTACCTGTATAAACAATAAATGGAGCTTCGCTATTGTATTGTTTTATTTTATTTATGTCGCCGCTTGGTTCTATAAATATTAAATCTGAAATTCCTTTTGTAAATTTATTTTTGTTTGCTTTGTCTATGATGTATTCTATAGGAGTTTTTTTTTGTCTTTTTATTGTGTCCTTTTTTATTCTTTTTTGTTCAATATTATTGATAGAGTCAATATTTATGCTGTTGTTTTTTCTACTTTGAGAAAAACAATATGCATGAGATAATAATATTATTAAGATAATTAACCGTTTGATATTTTTTGGGTTTAAAAATTAGGTATAAAAATAATAATAATTTTAATATAAAGTCTGAAAATTTATAAACCCTTAAATCCGCAAGCAGATTCCATTTAGACACGAATTACCACGAATTTTGTATCACTAAAATAAGTGAACGATTTTCTGTATAATTTACTCATTACATTACACTAATAAAAATCCTTGCGAATTTATGGTAAACGAAAAAATATAATGGATTATAGTAAGGGCTTTAAATATTAATATTGATTCTTTGTGATTTGTATGCAACTTTTGTGTGAATCAATAATTATTATTTTGAGAACATTAAAACAAATAAATTATTGATTAGAGTCTGTTTATGAGGTTCAGTATGTTCGAGTTCGTCTCTAAATCTAAGACAAAAATAATCCGTTTATAAATTATTTTTTTAATAAGTTATTGATGTAATCTATAAGTTTGTCATATTTAATAGGTTTCATAAAGGTTTTAATAGCACCAAGTCCTTCGGCAGCCTCTAAATAATCCTCGGGATTGAAATATCCACCTCCTGAAATTGCAATGATTTTAATATTAGAATTTTCTTTTCTGAGTTCAATTATTGTCTCAATACCTTCTTTTTCAGGCATAATTAAATCGGTAATTATTAAATCAATATTATTTTTATGATATAAATCTATACCTTCTTTTCCATTTGATGCTTCAATAATATTGTATCCTTGTTTTTCGATTTTTTCTTTTAATAGTAATCTTAAAGATTTATCGTCGTCAATAATTAAAATGTTTTTCATATATTTATATTTTTGTAGTTAACTTATTATTAGGCATTTGTCTTATAAAAATTTTAGGTATTTGAAATTGTTCTGCTAAAATAAGGTTTTTTTTAATTTCAGGTTTTCATTTTCAAAAAATAATCATCACCATACTTGCCATGTAACGTATGTGTTCAAATTAAATCTAAAATCTAAAATGTAAATTCCTTTGGTCAAGGATGTTTTATATGCATTATATTTTTAGTTGATATTTAGGTCTTTAATTATGTTTTTTAATTTTTCCTCAAGTATTTTATCTGTTTTTTCAAAATCATCTTTATTGTTTAATTTTTCAAAAACGCCAAAATAAAATTTTATTTTAGGTTCTGTTCCTGAAGGTCTGACAGTAATTTTACTTTCATCCTCAAGAAAAAATTGTAATACATTTGATTTTGGAAGATCAATAGATTTTTTATTGCCATTTAAAAGATTTATTTCTTTTCCGATCAGGTAATCATTAATGCGTATAACAGTAGAATTATTGATTTTTTCCGGAGGATTATCACGAAAATCAGACATTATTTTTTGAATTTCTTCTGTACCGGATTTCCCTTTTTTTACTACAGAAATAAGTTTTTCTTTATAAAAACCAAATTCGTAATATATATCAATAAGCAGATCAATAAGATTGAAATTATTTTCTTTTGCCCAAGCTGTGAGTTCAGCTATCATTGAGCAGGAAATCACTGCGTCTTTATCTCTGACAAAATCACCAACAAGATAACCATAACTTTCTTCTCCTCCTCCTATAAAAGTTTTTTTGCCTTCGTATCTTTTTATGATATCAACAATAAATTTAAATCCTGTTAAAACATCAAAGCATTCAACATTATTTTTTAGAGCTATTTCTTTTAATAATTCTGAGGTTACTATTGTCTTAACAATAAATTCATTGCCTGTGAGTTTGTTGTTTTCTTTCCATTTCCTGATAAGATAATAAATTAGTAATGAAGCAGTTTGATTTCCGTTTAATAAAACAAAATTATTATGCTTGTCTTTTATTGCTATTCCCACTCTGTCGGCATCAGGGTCTGTGGCCATAACTATATCTGCGTCAATGGCTTTTGCTTTTTTAATTGCAAGTGTTAAAGCTTCGGGTTCTTCTGGATTCGGTGATACAACTGTAGGAAAATTACCATCAGCAACAGCTTGTTCTTCTACTATATTAATATTTGTAAAACCAAAGTTTTTCAGACTTTCGGGTACTAATCTTAAGCCTGTGCCATGTAAAGGAGTATATACTATTTTTATATTGTTTTGTTTTTTAATAATATCCTGTGACAATGATAATTCTTTAATTTTTTGAAGATATATTTCGTCAATATTTTTTCCGATAATCTCAATTAAATCGGGATTACCCTCGAATTTTACATCATCAATATTTTTAATATTATTCACTTCTTTGATGACGTTTATATCGTGAGGATTGATAAGCTGACCACCATCATTCCAATAAGCTTTGTATCCGTTATATTCTTTAGGATTATGCGAAGCAGTAATCATTACTCCACAATTACAATTAAGCTGACGAATAGCAAATGATAGCTCCGGCGTTGGACGAAGGTCATCAAAAAGATAGACTTTTATTCCGTTAGCAGAAAGAACATTAGCAGTGATATTGGCAAAAAAAGTGTTGTTATTACGACAATCATAAGCAATAACAGCTTTTATTTGCTTATCGTCGGGAAACATTTTTATTAAGTAATTGGCAAGTCCCTGAGTGGCTTTTCCAACAGTATATTTGTTCATTCTGTTTGAGCCGGTGCCCATTATTCCACGTAAACCACCTGTGCCAAACTCCAAATTTTTATAAAATGATTCAATAAGTCTTTGATGATCATTTTCTAACATATCTTTTATATCCTGTTTTGTGGCTTCATCGTAATTGCCATTTAACCATTCATTTGCTTTTTGGATAATTTCTTTGCTTATTTCGTTTTTCATCTGTTTATGGTTTTTTGTGCTTTTATATTTTGTCATAATTTTTGCATAAAACAGCAAAAATTATGACAAAATAATTTATACTTTCTTTATACAGTAAGTCAAGACTCAAAGTTACAAAAAATTTATAAATATGAGACTTTTAATCATGCCACTGTTTAACTTAAAAGCATTTCAGAAAAAAGTTTATGCTCATTTCATAAGATTTTCTATATCCTCAACAGTTTTTGGAATAGGCTTACCTAATATTTTTGAGCCGGTTTCAGTAATAAGGATATCATCTTCGATACGGATACCACCAAAATCACGATATTCGTTTACTTTATCAAAATTGATAAATTCTTTATTAATGCCCTCTTTATACCACTTATCAATTAATTCAGGAATAAAATAGCAACCCGGTTCGTCAGTTAAAACAAAACCAGGTTTTAATTCTTTTCCAAGACGTAAGTATGCAGTCCCAAACTGGTCAACGGGGCGTATTTTTTCGTCATATCCTACATAAATTTGTCCAAGATCTTCCATGTCATGAACATCAAGTCCCATCATATGACCAAGTCCGTGAGGCATAAACATAGCATGAGCACCGTTAGCAAGAGAGTCTTCAATATTTCCTTTCATAATACCGAGGTCTTGAAGTCCTTGAGTAATAATTCTACAAGCCTGCATATGAATATCAAAATATTTAACGCCGGGTTTCATCATAGGAATAACATCAGTATTAGCTTTTAAAACTATGTTATAAATATCTTTTTGTTTTTGAGAAAATATACCACCAACCGGGACAGTACGAGTATTGTCGGAAGCATAGTGACTTTCTGTTTCACAGCCTGCATCTGTAAGCATTAAATTACCCTTAAGGAGTTTATTTCCATGATAATGGTTATGTAATGTTTCACCGTGTTGAGTAAGAATTACAGGAAATGAAAGCATGCCTCCACCGGAAAGTGCGATTCCTTCTATATATCCTGCAATTTCTCTTTCATAAACACCCGGTTTTGCCATTTTCATTGCTGCAACATGCATTTCGTATCCAATATTACAAGCTTTTTCAATTTCCAGGATTTCGCATTCTTCTTTAATTTCTCTGAGGCTGATAATAGCTTTAATAAGTTCTAAAGAAGCATAAAATCTGATTTTTGAAGGAGAAATTCCTAAAAGTTTTTCCAGTAGTATTTTATTGTTGCCACGATAGGGTGGGGTAAAATGAATTTTCCTGCCTTTACTTATAGCATCAGAAAGAAAATCATATAATTTATTAAATTCAGCAGTGTTGTCAACATCAACTTTTGCAGCTAAATCTTTTACTGATGGCTGAGGTCCCATCCAAATAATGTCATCAATATCTACATCATTAGCAAAGATATAATCTTTATTATTGTCAACATCCAATACGCCTGCAAAATCAGGTAAATCAAGTCCAAAGAAATAACTAAAGTTAGAATCCTGTCGAAAATGATAGGTATTATCAGGATAATTCATTTGTGATTCTGAATTACCTAATATTAAAATAATTCCGCTATTGATTTTTTCTCTTAAGCGGTTTCTTCTGTTTTTATATACTTGCGGTTTAAACATATTTTTATGATTTTATTATTATTAAAAAAAATATTAAAGAATATAAAAAAAGGTCGTCTGTAAATTGACAACCTTTTCTCACATTAAATTAAATTTAATTTTAAGATGCTTTATTAACTATTTCCATACCTTTTTCAATTGCTTGGATATTAAGGGGTATCAATTTATGATGTCTTTCGGGTAGAGATTTTTCTAAACCTTTTTTAACATTTTCAATTTTTACGATAGGTTTAAGTTTAAGATAAGCACCTAAGATAATCATATTAAAAATTTTAACATTTCCCATTTTAGCAGCTTCTTCAACACCTTCAACTTTGTAGATATTAATATCTTTTCTTGAAGGATGTCTCGTTATACCATTAGGATCGTAAAGAAGAACACCCCCTGGTTTAACTGTTTTCTCGAATTTGTCCATTGACTGCTGGTTAAGGATAATAGCAGTATCATATTCGTTAAGTATTGGTGAGCTGATTCTGTCGTCGCTAACAATAACGGTAACATTAGCAGTACCACCACGCATTTCAGGGCCATAAGATGGGAACCAGGTTACTTCTTTATCTTGCATAACGCCTGAATAAGCGAGAATTTTACCCATTGAAAGAACACCTTGTCCACCAAATCCGGCTATTATTATTTCTTCAGTCATGATTATTGATTTTTAAATTATTTAATATATTTGATGTAGTCATCAGGGTTGTCTCTTTCTGCGTCTTTAAGGTCCCCCTGAGGATAATAAGCAAACATATGTTTTTCCATCCATTTATTAGCTTCAACAGGAGGCATTTTCCAGCCTGAATTACATGTTGAGGTTATCTCTATGAAAGATGTTCCTATTTTTTTAGCTTGGTTTTCGAAGCCTTTTTTAATAGCTTTTTTACATCTTTTTACAGAAGCAGCGTCATGTACCGATTGACGTGTAACGTAGCATGTTCCTGGTAATGAGGCAACAATTTCAGTCATTTTCATAGGATAACCGTTTAGGTCGATATTACGTCCGTAAGGAGTAGTAGAAGTTTTCATACCAACGAGAGTGGTAGGAGCCATCTGACCACCAGTCATACCATACATAGCATTATTAATGAAAATCATTGTAATATTTTCACCTCTGTTGCAGGCATGTAAAGTTTCAGCAGCACCAATAGAAGCTAAATCGCCATCACCCTGATAAGAGAAGACAAATTTGTCAGGCATAAGTCTTTTAGTAGCAGTTGCATTAGCAGGTGCTCTACCATGAGCAGCTTCCTGCCAGTCGATGTCAATATAATTATATGCAAAAACTGAACAGCCAACAGGTGAAATACCTATGGTTTTATCCTGTATGCCTAATTCTTCAATAACTTCTGCAATAAGTTTATGAACTACGCCATGACTACAACCTGGGCAGTAGTGCATCACGTTATCAGTAAGAACTTTAGTTTTTTTATAAACTATGTTCTCTTCTTTCATTATTTTTTCTAAATCTGCCATAATTATTTTCCTCCAATGATTTTTTGTTCTAATGCTTCAACAACTTCGATAGGTGAAGGAATAATACCGCCAAGTCTACCAAAATGTTCAACCGGAATTTTGCCGTTGACAGCAAGTCTAACATCTTCTACCATTTGACCTGCACTCATTTCAACAGAAAGCATACCTTTAACTTTCTCAGCTAATTTTTGAATTGGTTTTGTTGGGAAAGGATAAAGAGTAATTGGACGAAGGAGTCCTACTTTAATTCCTTTTTCTCTTGCAATCTGAATAGATTTTTGACAAATTCTTGCTGATGAGCCGTAAGCTACAAAAATATATTCTGCATCATCGCATTGAATTTCTTCATATCTTACTTCTTCCTCTTCCATTTTTTTATATTTAGCCTGGAGTTTATGGTTAAGTTTCTCCATAATTTCAGAGTCTAATTCCAAAGAAGTAATAATATGTTGTTTTCTGTTAGCTTTTTTTCCTGTAGTAGCCCAATCACCGGAAATTTTTTCAATTTCTTCGTCAGTCCATCTTGGTTTATAGTCGGCTAATTCAACTTTCTCCATCATTTGTCCGATAGCTCCGTCAGAAAGGATCATAGCGGGGTTACGGTATTTGAAAGCAAGTTCAAAACCTAAATTTACAAAATCGTTCATTTCTTGAACAGAGGATGGGGCAAGTACTATTAAATGATAGTCACCATGACCACCGCCTTTACAAGCTTGAAAATAGTCTGATTGAGCAGGTTGTATAGTACCTAATCCGGGGCCGCCACGAACGCAATTCATTATTAAACAGGGAAGCTCTGCACCCGCAATATATGTTATACCTTCTTGCATCAGGCTAATACCAGGGCTTGATGATGTAGTCATAACTTTTTTACCGCAGGAAGCTCCGCCATATACCATATTTATTGAAGCAACTTCGCTCTCTGCCTGAAGAACTACCATTCCGGTTGTTTCCCATGGCTTTCTAGCCATTAAAGTCTCCATTACTTCGGATTGAGGCGTTATTGGATAACCAAAATAACCATCACAACCACATCTTATGGCTGCTTCGGCTATTACCTCATTTCCTTTCATTAATTTTAATTCTCCCATAGCTTAAAATTATTTTATTTTTTTTTGATTAAATTTTTGTTTTGTAAACAGTTATTACACTATCGGGACAAACTAAAGCACAGTTTGCACATCCTATACATGAATCGGGATCTGCCATATATGCATAATTATATCCTTTGCTGTTTACTTCTTTAGAAAGGTCGAGTGTTTTAGTTGGGCATGCTTCAACACATAATCCGCAACCTTTACATTTTTCAATGTCAACCTTTACTGCTCCTTTTATTTTTGCCATATTGTTTAAAATTGTTTTATTATTATAATTTTTACAAATTTAAAAAAATAAATTAAATATTTAAATAAATTAAATATTTTAAATATTTATAGCATGGTCTTCATGAAATCTTTTTAAACGGTATTCCAAATCAGGAAATTGTTCTTTTTGGGTTTGAGAAACACATGCCCTGAGACCTTCTGTTTTATTGCTTCCACAGTTTATTAACGAAATAGCGCTAACACCGTAATAAAGTAATTCTTTTATAAGTTCACCACTGGAAAATCCGGGGTATGAAATAGTAAAATAAAAACCATCTGCAATATCTTGATCAATGTCTTTATCATAAACAATTTTAAAACCATTTTCAAGAAAAAGTTTTTTCATGGTTTTAGCTTTTTCAGCATATTCCCTGACGCCTTCTACAAAATTATATCTTCCTTCGTTACAGGCTTTAAACATTGCAGCAAGAGCATATTGTGAAGAATGTGAAGCTCCTGATGATAATGCATATAATACTCTTAGAATAATTACATAGCCGAATTCTTCCGCATTAAATTGTTTTTTTAGGTCAGGATATTTTCTGTGAAAAATTTTATCGGAAATACATAACATAGCCATACGTTGACCTGCATAACTAAATACTTTTGAACTGGATATTAAGAGTATATAGTTGTCAGTATATTTTGCAACTGTTGGTTGATATGGAGGTACTCCGGGTTTTGAAATATCACGCCTGAAATCCATGCCAAAATATGCCAGGTCTTCAATTATTAAAACATCATATTTATTTGCTAATTCTCCAATAATTTTTAATTCTTCTTCGTTAAGACAAACCCAAGTTGGATTGTTGGGATTTGAATAAATTATTGAATTTATATTTCCTTTTTTCAAAAATGATTCGAGTTTGTCTTTTAGTTTTGCTCCTCTGTAATTATATACATCGAAAGAATCAAATTTATAGTTCAGGACTTTAAATTGTTGCTTTTGAACCGGAAAACCGGGATCAATAAATAAAGCAGTATCTTTTTTTTCGTTGCATTTTCCTGCGACCAAAAAAGCTGCATATCCACCTTGCATGGCTCCTGTTGTTGGAATACAACCTTCAGGCTTGATGTCTATATCCATAAAGTTTTTTATAAATTTAGAACATTCTGTTTTAATTTCTTTAATGCCGTCAAGCATAGGATAATCGCGGGCAACACCATTTTTTAATGCTTGAATTTCAGCATTTGTGGCAATTTCAGGTGGCTTTATACCGGGAACTCCCATTTCCATTCTTACAAATTTGTCTCCGGTTTCTTCCGTTATATTATTTACTAATGCAACAATTTCCCTGATGGTAGCTTTCCCTAAATCGTTTATTCCGCTTTCTTTAATTTTCCGGGTTACTACTTCATAGTTTATTGGTGTATTTTTCATAATTATTATTTATTTGTTGTTGTTGTTTTATTTTCGATAATTTTGTGATATTCCTTTGCTTTTTTATATAGTCTAAAATAGAATAAGTTCATCATTATTAAAAAAACAGGAATACATAATGATAAAATCCAAAACGATAATGTTAATTTAAAATTAATGTATTGCAATAAATTAAATTCTATTAACAGAATAAATAATGATGCAATAATAAATTGTCGTTTTGTTTTTTTTTCTTTTTTAAAATCAGATATAAATATCATTTTTTTATTTATCGACTTTTTCAGTAAAATTAAAAATTCTTAATCCTTTCTTTACTCCATTTTTAAAATTATTCCAATTAAAAGCAATGGCAATAGAAAAAATTACTGCAAGACAAATTAATATTATTTCAGTCTTATTAAGTTTATTAAATTTCATTTCCAATTTTGAACAAGATACAATAATTATCAATAATAATATTTAAAATAATTATTTTTTATCAATTTTAATACGAGCGTCAACAGCAATAATTTTATCAATTTTTCCAAGCAAAGGATTTAAATCAAGCTCAATAATTTCGGGAGCTGCCATTAGCAGAGCCGAAAGTCTGACAATTATTTCCGCAAATTTATTTTCATCAACACCTTGCTGACCTCTGACTCCTTGAATAATTTTATAGCCTTTCAGGTTTTTAATCATTTTTAAAGCTTCATCATTAGTAAGAGGAGCTAATCCTGCGCTAACATCTTTTAAAACTTCAACAAAAATACCTCCTAATCCGCATAAAACCATGTGCCCGAATTTCGGTTCAAATTTTGCACCTGCAAATAGCTCTGTCCCTGACAGCATAGGTTGTAGTAATATTGCTGTTGTGTTTTTGATATTCATCATTCTGTCGAATTCTTTTTTAAGAGTTTCAATATCATTTACATTTAAAACAACACCTCCAACATCTGATTTA
Source organism: Bacteroidales bacterium (assembly GCA_021158345.1). Taxonomy (GTDB): domain Bacteria; phylum Bacteroidota; class Bacteroidia; order Bacteroidales; family AUK083; genus AUK083. Next base: position 10,378 of record JAGGUV010000089.1, on the reverse strand, counting down.
TGAACAGGTCCAACAACTTTCATAACAACAGGCATACCTAATTGTTGTGCAGCATTAACAGCTTCTTCTTTTGTTTTTACAACAGCTTCACCGGCTCTTGGTATTCCTGCTGCATCTAATAATTCTTGTATTTCTCCGGGAGTAATATAGCCGGGTTTTGCATTATTAATTATATTTCTGATAGCCTGATTATCGATTTTTGGCAATTCAATATTTTCAGGAACAGGCTTAGGGGTTTTATAAACTTTGCAAAGAGCATTTCCAAAAACTACTTCATCGGGAAAATTAATTCTTCCGAGAGACAAAAAATATTCAATATCATCTTTTACATTTATAACAGAAGGTAAAATAGGATAAATAGGTTTTTTGCAGGTTTTCATTTTTTCGTCTATCACCTGATAAGCATCACGAACTTTAACAAGACCGGGGCTTCCAAAAATTACAGCCATTGCATCAATATTATCAAAATCGTTTTCGCAAGCATCAATAATATATCCTAATTGTTCGGCAGTACCTGTAGCTAAAAAGTCGATAGGATTACCAACAGCAGAACCATCAAAAAGTTTTTCTAATAATTCTTTGGTTTTTTCCCCTTGTAAATGAGGAACATCAAGACCTCCTTTTGAGAGAGAATCTGTGAGCATAACAGCAGGACCGCCTGCATGTGTTATTACTGCAATATTTTTTCCTTTAAGTTCTTTGTGCATAAAAATAGATGCAACAGTGGTCAATTCATCTCTGCCATAACATCTGACAATACCTGCTTTTTTAAACAAAGTGTCAACAGCTAAATCAGGACTGGCAATAGCGCCGGTGTGTGATGATGCTGCTCTGCTGCCTGCCTCGGAGCTTCCTGCTTTTATTGCTGCTATTTTACATCCTTTTCTTATTAATGAAGAGGCATGTTTTAAAAGCATTTTTGGTTTTTCTATATTTTCGATATATAATAATTTTACTCTTGAGCTTTTTTCAGGGTCAAAAGACTCATCCATATATTTTAATACTTCTTCAACGCCTAACTGTGCACTGTTTCCTACAGAATATACACTTGAAAATTTTAAACCTTTGGGTATAGCTGATTCTAAAATAAACACTGCTGTGGCTCCTGAACCTGAGATAAAATCACATCCTTTTGAATCGAATTTAGGAATTGGTGTTGTGAAAACACTGGTATGATTCTGATTCATCACTCCTATGCAATTAGGACCTATCAAACATGCGTTAGCTTTGTTAATTGTGTCAACAATTTGTTTTTCAAGTTTTGTTCCTTTATGATTTTCTTCGCTAAATCCTGCTGAAAGAATAATGAAAGCTTTAGTATTTTTTTCTTTACATAATGTCTCAACAGCGGCAGGACAATATTTTGCTGCTATAGCAATTATTGCAAGATCTGCTTCAGGAAGCTCTGAAGGACTTTTATAACATTTAATTCCTTGTATCTCATCTGCTTTTGGGTTTACTACATATAATTCACCTTTAAAATTATTATCAATAAGATTTTTTAAAATTTTTCCTCCCGGCTTATGAATATTGTCGGAACCTCCAACTACTACTATGCTTTTAGGATTTATCAGTTGGTCTTTTATCATGAGTATTATTGTTTTTAGTGTTAATATATAATAAAGCAAAAATATAAAATTTATTATGTTTTTCTTAAGATTTTTTCATTTATTAAAAATCAATTTTTATATTTTTGGTAAAATAATTTATTTGGATATGATTGATAATAATAAAGATAGTTTAGGAATAGCTTTTAATGATTTTATTAATGGTGAAAAAGATGCTGTTGTTAAAGTTTTATGTGATATTGCTGATGAAGATGTAGTGGAAGTAAAATATTTTTTCAGAAAATATGATGAGTTGCCCGAAATAGAAAAAATAGCTTTAGACAATTGTTATGGTAAAATTTTGGATGTTGGAGCAGGCTCAGGATGTCATTCATTAATTTTAAGAGAAAAAGGAGCTGATGTAAAACCTATTGATATTTCTAAATTGTCTGTTAACGTGATGAAAGCTCAAGGTCTGGAAAATGCTGAGGTAATTAATTTTTTTGATATAAAAGATAAATATGACACCCTTTTAATGTTAATGAATGGTGCAGGTATTTGTGGCGATTTAAAAGGATTGGATTTGCTTTTTAAACAGGCTAAGAAAATTCTTAATAAAACCGGGCAGATTATTATTGATTCTTCCGATTTAAAATATTTATATAAGGAAGATGACGGCTCTTTTAAAATTAATCTGAGTGAAAAATATTATGGCGAAGTTTTTTTTCAGGTGAAATATAAAAATTTTACAAGCGAAAAATTTAAATGGCTTTTTGTTGATTATTATACTTTAGAAGATATTGCTTTATCAAATGGATTTTTATGTGAGTTGTTATATTATGATGATAGTTATCAGTATTTGGCTAAAATAATTTTAAAATAGTTTGAAGAAAATTATTTGTAGTCAGTAATTTTTTTATATATTAGTAAAAATTTTTTATTAATATTAAATTTTAATCCTATGATAGATTTATCAGTAAAATATATGGGTTTTAACTTAAAGAATCCTATTATAATTGCAAGTTCAGGACTTACAGATTCAGTTGAAAAAATTAAGGAATTAGAAAAAAATAATGCAGCGGCAGTTGTTTTAAAATCATTGTTTGAAGAACAAATAATGATAGATACATATCACAGAATTAAATCAAGTGGAAGTGATTATACCGATGCTTTTGATTATTTGAATACTTATACAAAACAGCACTCAATAAGTAATTATTTGAAATTAATATCTGATGCAAAAAAATCGGTTGATATACCTATTATTGCAAGTGTAAATTGTGCTTCTGACAGTGAGTGGATTAATTTTGCAGGTAAGATTGAATCTGCCGGAGCTGATGCATTAGAAATAAATGTTTCTTTTTTGCCTGTTGATGAAAATATTTCTTGTACTGATTACGAAAAAAAATATTTTAGCATTATCAAAAAGGTAAAATCAAAAATATCAATACCTCTGTCGTTAAAAATGAGTTATTATTCTTCGGGTCTGGCACATCTTATTAAAAATTTAATATGGACTGATAATGTAGATAGTTTTGTTTTGTTTAACCGTTTTTATCAGCCTGATATTGATATTGATAATTTTAAAATCAGAGCTTCAAATATGTTTACATCATCTAATGATATTTCTACATCTTTAAGATGGATAGCCATTTTGTCGGGGAAATTAGATGCTGAATTTGTTGCTACTACAGGAGTTCATTCAGGTGAAGATGTTATTAAACAATTACTTGCAGGCGCTACTGCTGTTCAGATTGCTTCTGCTATTTATAAACATGGTCCTGAATATATTTCAGAAATTTTAAAATCTGTTGAGAAATGGATGATTAATAAAAATTTTTCACAACTTAGTGATTTTAGAGGCAAGTTGAAATATAATAAAGAATTATATAATTCTGCTTATGAAAGAACTCAATTTTTAAAATATTATGGTAGTGAATAATTATTCTTTGCACGAAATCTTTAAAATATAAAATATTATTACAATATAGCTTATTTTTTGGCTTTCACACTGTAAAATGCTAAGCATGTTTCATAAGTGCAAAGCAATTTTGTAAAAAAATTAAAACAGTTCTTATTTTGCAGTATCAATAATAAAAGTAGATAAGAATATTTTTTCAGGTATTAATTATGATTAAAAAAGGGAATTATTTTTCAATTACGGACATCTTTAATATTTGTAATTCTTTTAATGTACTTATAACCAATTCTTTATTTCTTTTGGTCTGTTTTTTGCATTCATGGTTTGTGACAATATAAAAATTAATATATTATGAAAAAAAATATTTTACTCTTAGTGATTTTTGCTTTAATTATTTCATCCTGCCAAAAGCCTGAAAATAGTCAAATAGCAAAAAAAGTATCAGACCTAAATGTACCAAATAATTTTGATTGGTCATCATCACAAACTAATAATCTTAGTGTTGATATTAATGGTAATGGAAACGGACAATCATTGTGTTTGTACGATCTTAATGGAAACAAAATAGATTGTAAAACAATTAAAGACAACAAAGTTGACTATTCATATTCATTGCCTTATGATATTGATACTTTAAGATTATATTCACCTTATAATTTTTTAAGCAAATATATCCTGGCTGATCAAGAGAATGCCGAATTTTCTTTTACTGCTAAACTAAAATCTTCAGGAATAAAATCATCTGAGTATGCTCTTGATTTTAATGGAGAGACTGATTATGTGGAAATTGATAATAATGGCAATGGAGGAATTGTTACAGGATTTCCGTTTACTTTTAGTGCATGGTTTAAAACTCCAGGACCAACTGCCGGAAATAAAAAAATGGCTCTAGTTAACATTGCAGACCCAAATTATGCAAGCAAATATTATGGAATTTGTATAAGAAAATATGGAAGTAAATATAAACCTGTAATTGTAGCAAGAAATGGAGGTAACGAAAGGGTTAAAAGTTTCAATCAAAATTTAGCAGATGAAACATGGCATCAGATAGTTGGAGTTTTTGCCTCCATTAACTCAAGAAAATTATATATTGATGGTATTTATACAGGCAAAAGTTCGAGTAATGTAACTTTTAATATTGATGCAATAAAGACTACTATTGGAAGATGGGGCGATAATACACCAAGTGAGTACTTTAATGAATTAATTGATAATGTTTGTATCTGGAATAAAGAACTTAGCGATACTGAAATATCATATTATTATAATAATCTACCAACTGGGACAGAGGCAAACCTTGTTGGTTTCTGGAATTTTAATGAGGGCACTGGCTCAACTGTAATCAATTCTGCTTCATCAGGAGGATATGATGGTAATATTACAGGTGCACAATATGAACTTACTTCTAATCCTCAGGATTCTGATGGCGATGGAGTAACGGATGATAATGATGATTTCCCCAGTGACCCACTAAGAGCTTATAATATTGTTTATCCTTCGGGAAGCAATTATTATTTTCATCTTTTTGAAGACCTTTGGCCTAATAAAGGTGATTATGATTTTAACGATGTAATTTTAAAAGAAAAATTATATGTATATAAAAATAGTAATAACGAATTAGTTGGCGGCAAAATACGTTCAAAAGTATATTGGATAGGTGGAGGAATACCACGAGGTGCCGGAATGGAATGGTTGAAATCAAATGGTTCAGGCTCACAACTGGCATATCTGCCTGCTGGAACAACTACTTTTACTGAATCAGCAAATATTGTTTCTGACCCTGATGTTACTAATGCTGTTAAATTATTTGACGGTAATATTATTCATAGTTTGAATGATACTGTTAATTTTGAATTTACATGGGATCATTCTATAGGTGGAAATTCTCTTTGCGTTCATGTTTATATTTATACTAACCGAGATCACGAGATTCATATGTATGGTTATCCTCCAACAACTGCTGCAGATATGAATTTGTTTAATACAGGTAGTGATGTATCACAAATAACATGGGACTGGACTCCGGGAAACAATTTTTCTGTCCCTGCTAATTTTTATAAAACAATTACAAATTTACCATGGGGTCTTGAAATAATTACTGATACATTTAGAATTCCTAATGAGAAAACTCAAATTATTAGTGCTTATCCTTTATTTGAAGATTGGGCTGAATCAGGAGGTACAATTAATCAAAACTGGTATAAATATCCTAATACATCTAAAACATTTTTACCTGAATAGTGTTAGCAAAAATTCTCCGTGTTTTGAAAGTATGGAGGATTTATAAAATTTTTTTTATATAAAAAAAGTTTTGCAAAGGGCTCTTATCATGAAATCTTCAACATCTTTTCAATAGGTTTTGACGCTTTCTGCGCTAAAGAGTTTTCTACTTTTACTTCGTATTCTTCGTTTTTCAATGAATTATATACTTTTTTCAGATTGTTGTATTTCATATATTCACAAATAGCATTTTCGCTTACTGCATAGAAATTTTTACAGGGAAACCGTTTTTTCAAAGCATATATCATACCTGTTTCAGTGGCTATAATAAAATCTTTTTTTGATGACTGTTCTGCATGTTTTATCATACCTGCTGTGGAATATAAAAATATGTTTTTATGATTTTTAATAAAATCAATACTGACATTGCATTCGGGATGTATTAAAATATCAGCTTCAGGATGTTTTAATATAGCTTTGTTAACAATGGCATCGTCAATTTCTACATGTACATGACAAGTCCCCTGCCAGATTTTAATGTTTCTGTTAGTTTTAAGTTTGGCAAATTTTCCTAAGTTCTTATCAGGCAGGAATAATATTTTTTTGTCTTTATCTATAGAACCGACAATTTTGGCAGCATTTGCAGATGTGCAGCAATAGTCGCTTTCTGCTTTTATATCTGCAAAAGTGTTAACATAAGTAACAACAACAGAACCTGGATTTTCTTTTTTCCATTGTTTAAGCTGAGCAAGGTTAATACTTTTAGCTAATGAGCATGATGCATTAATATCAGGTATTAAAACTTTTTTATCAGGAGAAATAATTGAAGCTGTTTCAGCCATAAAATTTACTCCGCAAAATACAATAATGTCAGCTTTGGTTTTTGCTGCCTGCCGTGATAACCCTAATGAGTCGCCTAAAAAATCAGCTATATCCTGAATTTCAGGATTAGTATAATAATGTGCTAATATTACAGCATTTTTTTTCTTTTTCAGGTCTTTAATTTTATTTATTAGATCTTGATTGGAATACATAATTAATGTGTTAAAAAAAATTATTTAATATTCAGGCTTATATCCATAGCTTTTACAGAATGAGTTAAAGCTCCGACAGAGATAAAATCTACACCTGTGGCTGCTACCTCTTTCACTTTATCAAGCGACATATTTCCTGATGCTTCAGATAATGATTTATGATTTATGATTTTAACTGCTTGTTTCATAATGTCTATACTCATGTTGTCGAGCATAATAATATCTGCATTAGCATTTAAAGCCTCTTTTACTTCTTCGAGATTTGTAGTCTCAACTTCAATTTTTATATTTTGTTTTATGTTTTTTTTGATTTGTTTAACAGCATTGGTAATACTGCCTGCAACTTTAATATGATTATCTTTTATCATAACCATATCGTAAAGTCCAAATCTGTGGTTTGTGCCACCGCCGGTTTTTACTGCATATTTATCTAATATTCTGAACCCGGGGATTGTCTTACGCGTGTCTAATATTTTTGTTTTATAATTTTCAATAGCTTTCACATATTTTTGTGTCTCTGTTGCAATACCTGACATACGTTGCAGGAAATTCAATGCAAGTCGTTCACCCGAGAGTATGGCTCTGTATGAACCTGATATTTCTGCTAAAACATTTTTGGGCTCAACATTTTCGCCATCAGCAAATAATTGTTTAAAGGAAATATTTTTGTCTAATTTTTTAAAGATTATTTCTGCTAAAGGCATACCCGCAATCACTCCATAGGTTTTTGAAACTATCTGTGCTATAGCTGTGCTGTTTTCAGGTATTATATTGTTTGTTGTGATATCTCCTTGTGCAATGTCTTCTTTTATAGATAAATCTATCAGCTTTTCAATGCTTTTTATATGAAAGTTCATGTATTTTATTTTACAGGAATAAAAGTAATCTTTTTATTTTTTTCTTGAATACTATGAAAATGATATTTTGAATTTTTTTCCGGAAAATCTTTTCTCATATGAGCTCCACGGCTTTCTTTTCTGTACAATGCAGGGACGGCTATCAAATTGCATACAGTGATTAAATTGTCAAGCATTATGCTGTAATATTCGTTTTTTTCAAAATCGAATTCCTTTTTAACATTTTTTAATAGAAGAATAAATTTCGATATTGAATTTTCGGTTCTTTCTATTCCTACATTTTTAGTTATTGAATCGGAAATTTGTTTTTTTAATTTGTCAATGATTGTTTTTTTATTATTATTGATATGAAATTGTTTTTTTGAAATTTCTACCTCCTCATTGCAATTGAGATTGAGTAATGAACTATCAACAGCCCTTTTTCCGTATACTATACATTCCAGCAATGAGTTGCTTGCCAGTCTGTTAGCGCCCATTACTCCTGTTGAAGCTACTTCGCCACAAGCATATAACCTTTTAATATTTGTTTCGGCATTTGTATTTGTTCTGATGCCACCGATAGTATAATGAGCTGCAGGTGCAACAGGTATTTCTTTTGTCATGTCAACACCATATTGTTTACACTTTTCATTAATGGTAGGAAAGTGTTTTTTTATTTTTTCAGGGTCAAGGTGGTCAAGTTTTAATAAAACATGGGTTTCGCCTGATTTTTTTAATTCCTCATTAATAGTCTGTGAAACAATATCGCGGGGAGCAAGCTCTGCCAATTCATGTTTGCCAAGCATAAATCTTTCACCTTTTTTATTCACTAAATATGCACCGTCACCTCTGACAGCTTCGCTAATTAAAAAAGTGTCTCCTGTTGGAGAATAAAAAGAGGTGGGATGAAACTGTATGAATTCCATATCTGCTATTTCAGCGCCTGCTTTATAAGCTAATGCAACACCGTCGCCTGTAGAGCCTTCAGGATTTGTGCTTCTGTTGTATATTGCTGTTGCTCCTCCTGTTGCTATTATTGTGGATTTTGACAGAAACTGAAAGCTTTTTCCCTTTTTTAAATCATAAGCATAAGCGCCAAAACAATTATTGTTAAAGATTATTAGTTCTGTTACAAATGTATTATCAAAAATCTTTATGTTTTGATTGTCTTCTATTTTTGATAATAAAAAATTTACGAGTTCTTTTCCTGTAGCATCACCGCCTGCGTGAATAATTCTTTTAAAATGATGTCCGCCTTCAAGTCCTAAACTTAGTTGATTGTTAATTTTATCAAAAGGCATTCCCATATCAATAATTTCTTTTATCCTTTCTATTCCTTCATTAACAAGGATATTAACAGCTTTTGTATTACATAAATTTCTTCCTGCAGTTAAAGTGTCTTGGTAATGTCCTTTGGGAGTATCGTTTTTATCTATGGCTACTGCAATACCACCCTGAGCATTGTATGAATTGTTGATATTTGTTTCTGATTTTGTGATAATTGCAACTTTGCCATATTTTGAAGCATAATCTGCCGCATATAAACCAGCTAATCCGCTGCCAATTATTAAAAAATCAAATTTATGTTCTGTCATAATTAAACAATAAATATATTGTGAAAAATGCGAAATTATAATAAATTTTTAACAAAAATGATTTTAAGGATTTTTTTAATAAATTGATATCTATGAAGTAAATATTATAATAAAAATCTCTCTATCTGAGATTTTTTAATGTGTTGAGCTTGTTTTCGTTAATAATCTCGTTAAGCTCTTCAACAATGTTTGTGTATTTGTTTTTTAGTCCACAATCATAGATTTCGATAATAGGGTTTTTGTCAATAATATTTTTTGATAAGTTTTCAATGTCGGGTGTTTTTGATAATTCTGAATATTGCTGATAAGTGTATTTTGTGAAAGCTACATTTTTGTTAATACCTCTGTTATCAAGAAGAAAGCCCTTGTCTAATCTTGTTGGTAATGCTAATTTTCTTTTATAATAAATGTCTTTAATGCCCGGATAAGAAATTATTTCAGTTTTGTCATCAGACATAATAATTGGGACTAAATTATAATAATCCTTTTTTGTCTTATAAATTATTGCGTGGGGACCGGGATAGTTATCTGACATTATTTTATTTTTCTCTTTTTTATTTTTCATTATTATTTTATTATTGCAGGAAATTAAACCTGTTGTAATAAGCAATGTTAGAAGTATTATTCGCTTCATGTGTTTGAATTTTTATATAATTTTGCTTGTTACAAAATTAATAATAAATTGATTAAAAATTATAAATATATAATTGTTGAATAGATTTAATTAATATTTTTGTTAAAAAAAATAAAATCATGAAAAGAATATTTTTTGTTATCGGCATTTTAATTTTAAGTGTTTGTAGTGTTAAAGCACAAAAAAAGGTTGAGAAAAAGAACGTAGACACAAATGCAGCTGAGATTGTTTTTGACAAATTAGTTTATGATTATGGAACAATAAATCAGTATGGAGATGGTAATTGTGAATTTAATTTTACAAATACAGGCAAAGAGCCATTGGTTTTGACAAATGTACGTTCATCTTGTGGGTGTACAGTTCCTAAATGGCCAAGAAGACCTGTGTTACCGGGTAAAAGCTCTGTTATTAAGGTGAAATATACTACAAGTCGTATGGGAAGTTTTCATAAAAGCATTACTGTTTATTCAAATGCTAAAACATCACCTATAGTTTTGAAAATAAAAGGTAAAGTAATCAAAAAACCTGATGAAATAATGCCTGTTAAAAAGATAAATTCAAATGCAACACCTGTTGCCAAATAAATAATTT
>JAGGUV010000179.1 GCA_021158345.1 Bacteroidales bacterium | reverse complement strand
TTTTACGATATTTACGCAAGAAAAGTAAAACAAATAACACTGCCTTTATCCCAGGAAAAAATAAGCATAGATATCAGCACCTGGCACAAAGGAATGTATCTCGCAAAGCTAATAAACAACGGAAAAACAGTTGCAACAGCTAAAATTTTGAAAGAATAAATTTTTTATGAATATAAATAATCTTTTTAATAAGATTCAACCTTGAAGGTTTAAAATTATTTTATTCTATAAATAAAACATAATTAGAAATAATAAAATGTAATAAAAATAAATCTTTAGTAGTATGATTTAGAGTATTAGCAATTAAGAGCAAAGTTACAAGCGATTGCTATATGAAAAAGTCACTCATCACTTTCTGTTACACTTTATTTTTTTAACTTCGGTCTCTCTAAATACTTTAGCCACTCCAAACTCTATGCACTTTAGCCACTTTTAAAAACATTTCCCATATTAAAGTCCAAAAACAATCTGAAATAAAATATTAATTATTAATTTATCAGATATAAAATCATTTTATATTTTTGCACATCAAAAAATTATTTTCTCTTGAAGACAAAAGACCTCACAGAAATATATTCAAAAGATAGCAGAACAGATTTAATAATAAAAAATCTAAAAACCGATTTTCCTTCACTAATACAATTAAAAGGACTTACAGGCTCATCAACATCAATACTTGCCGCTGCAATATTTAACAAAACATCATTTTTAAATATTATAATATTATCTGATAAAGAATCTGCTGCATATTTTTATAATGACCTTGAGAATATTTTTGATGAAAAAGATGCTAATAACAACAAAAAAAAGGTTGTCTTCTTCCCTGATTCATATAAAAAACCTGATGACATAATAAGAAATGACAATACAAATATTTTATTAAGAACCGAAGTATTAAAGCGTATCAGCTTAAGCAACAGAAAAAGCATTATAATCACTTATCCTGAAGCTGTTTGCGAAAAAGTTATTTTAAAAAACTATTTCAAAAAAAACATTCTGCAATTACATCTAAACGAAGACGTATCAATAGATTTTATTACAGACCTTTTGATGGAATACGATTTTGAATGTGTTGATTTTGTGATAGAGCCCGGACAATTTGCCTTAAGAGGCGGAATAATTGATGTTTTTTCTTTTGCTAATGAAAATCCTTTTAGAATTGAATTCTTTGGCGATAAAGTAGAATCATTGCGAACCTTTGACCCCGGCTCACAGCTTTCTATAGAACAGTTTAATAGCATAAGTATTATACCAAATATTAATAATGAATATGCTGAAACAAAAAAAGAATCTTTCTTTTCTTATATCCCTAAAAAATCCAATCTCTGGTTTGAAGACATTAATTTTTCATCCGAAAGGATAAATAAAAAATTTGAAAAAGCTAAAAACAATGTTGCAGAACAAGACTATGAAATTGATAATATCAATGCTCAGGAATTATTCATCTCTGAAAATGATTTTAATAAAAATATTACAAATTTTAACATAATTGAATTTGGAAAACATTTTTATTTTAACAGAAACAACACCATCATCAATTATAACATCACACCACAGCCCTCTTTTAATAAAAACTTTGATATCCTCATTCAAAATCTTATCGACAATAAAAATAAAAACATAAAAAATATTATTGTCTCCGATAATGAAAAACAAATTAAAAGAATCAATGACATTATTGAGGATAAAACTTTTGAAGACAAAGAAGAAGATATTTTTCTAAGCACACTTAATATTTCATTAAGCAAAGGATTTATTGACCACGACTTAAGGATTGCCTGTTATACTGATCATCAAATTTTTGAACGCTTTCACAAATATCATCTGAAAGATAAGTTTATAAATAAAACTGCAATAAGTTTAAAAGAATTATATGATTTAAAACCCGGTGATTATGTAACCCATATTGAACACGGAATAGGCAGGTTCGATGGTCTGGAAAAAATCAACAACAACGGAAAAATCCAGGAAGCCATACGCTTGGTGTACAAAAATAATGACTTGCTTTATGTGAACATTCACTCTTTGCACAGGATTTCAAAATATGTGGGTAAAGAAGGTAAAGTCCCTGTTCTTAACAAATTAGGTTCTAATGCATGGAATAAATTAAAAAACAGAACCAAAAATAAAGTCAAGGATATTGCAAAAGACCTGATAAAACTCTATTCTGAACGAAAAGCCACAAAAGGATTTAGTTATACTCCCGACACATACATGCAAAACGAACTGGAGGCATCGTTTATATACGAAGACACCCCCGATCAATTGAAAGCCACAAAAAGCATAAAGAAAGACATGGAAGCAGAGAGTCCTATGGACAGACTTATTTGTGGTGATGTGGGATTTGGAAAAACAGAAATAGCCATCAGATCTGCTTTTAAAGCTGTTGCCGACAGTAAACAGGTGGCTGTGCTTGTGCCAACAACAATTCTTGCCTTGCAACATTATAACACTTTCACAAACAGGTTGAAAGACTTCCCTTGCAACATCGATTATATTAACAGATTTAAAAAAGGAAAAGCCTTAAAACAAAGTCTTGAAAATATTACTTCCGGAAAAACAGATATTATTATCGGGACACACAGGCTCGCGAGTAAAGACATCAAATTTAAAGATTTAGGGCTCTTAATTATTGATGAGGAACAAAAATTTGGTGTTAGCACAAAAGAAAAGCTCAAACAATTAAAAATTAATGTCGACACATTGACGTTAACGGCAACGCCAATACCGCGGACACTTCAATTTTCGCTTATGGGTGCCAGAGATCTTTCAATAATCAACACAGCTCCTCCCAACAGATATCCTGTACAAACAGAAATTCATACTTTTAACGAAGATATTATTAGTGATGCCATTAATTATGAAATTTCACGTGGTGGACAGGTATTTTTCGTCAACAACAGGATTCAAAATATTTTAAAGATACAGGAAATGATAACACGTATTTGTCCTAATGTTAATACTGCTGTAGCTCATGGACAAATGGAAGGCGTTAAATTGGAAAAAATTATGCTTGACTTTATTGCAGGCAACTATGACGTTCTTATTGCCACCAGTATTATTGAGTCGGGTCTTGACATTCCAAACGCAAATACTATTATCATCAACAATGCACAAAACTATGGCTTAAGCGATCTACATCAGCTAAGAGGTCGTGTGGGCAGAATGAACAAAAAAGCTTTCTGCTATTTGCTTTCGCCTCCTTTGTCAACATTAACCGATGAAGCAAGAAAAAGGCTAAAAGCTGTTGAAGAATTTTCAGACCTTGGCAGCGGTTTTAATATTGCCATGCGCGACCTCGACATAAGAGGTGCAGGAAATATTCTCGGTAGCGAACAATCCGGCTTTATATCTGATATTGGCTTTGAAATGTATCATAAAATCCTCGACGAAGCTATTACTGAACTTAAAGAAACTGAATTTAAAAATCTTTATAAAGATAATATTCTTGAAGAAACTGAATTTGTTAAAGATTGTCAGATTAAAACAGATATGGATATCCTTATTCCTGATGATTATGTTAACAATACAACCGAACGTTTAAGTTTATATAAAGAACTTGACAGTGTTAAAGACGAAGATGAATTAATTAAATTTCAAGAAAAACTTATTGACAGATTTGGTGAGATACCAAAACAAAGTCTGGAATTAATTGAAACAATCAGATTACGATGGCTTGCAAAAAAATTAGGTTTTGAAAAAATCGTTCTTAAAAATTCAAAAATGACAGGCTATTTTATCAACAAACCCGATTCATCATATTTCCAGTCTGAAATATTTACAGGCATATTACAACACCTTCAAAAATTTCCCGGCAAATGTAAAATGAAAGAAGAAAACAATATTCTTTTTTTAACTTTTTACAAGATAAACAATATAAAAGATGCTATTAATGCCTTAAAGTCAGTAAAAAATTAATTCGTATCAAAAAATAAAATTCTGAAATTTTATCAATTAAAGATAAAAACAATTTAACACTATGAAATATGCTTAGCATTTCACAGGGCAAACTTTAACCATATTGAAATATTTATTTTATTTTTTAATCCTTTTCTTCAATTTTTTTCTTTAATTCATTAACCTTATCTCTAAGTTCTTTTATCCTGAATTCACGGTTTACAAACAAATCATTAAAATGTTGTAACTTCTTATTTTTCTCTTCTAATTCAGAAGTTCTATCTTTTACCATTTTCTCTAATTTTTCAGAATACTCTTTAAGCTTTTCCTCCGCTTTTTTACGCATTTCCATTTCTTCTTTTATTTCTGAAACATAAAGAGCATTTTTTAATGACATTGCAATAGCAGATGAAATCCCTGATAAAGTCTTATAATCAGAAACTTTTAAGTCAGGCATTTCTTTAAATATTAAATTTATAGCGCCTAAAATTTCATCTTTATATAATAATGGTATAGAGATAACACTTTTAAGATTTTCACCTAAAAGGGATTTTTTCACCTCAGGTTCAAGGCGATTATCCTCTTCTATTTCTTTGCTTGTAACAATTCTTTTTTCTTTTATAGTAATACCTGTTAAACTACCTTTAAGAGGTAAATGTTTTGCGGCTCTCTGTGATTCTTCTGAAAACCCATTCGTATAAATAGCATCCAAACAATCTGTTTCTTTATTTACTAAAAAAAGAGCAACTGACGGTGAATTACTAAACTCCATCATAGCCTTTACCGATTCTTTGGCAACAGACTTTAAATCCAAAGTAAAACGTAATTTATCAGAAAGTTCATTTATTATTTGAAGATATTTGTTCTTATCATAAATCTCTTTTTCGTTCTTCTTTCTCTCACTTATATCATTAAACAACACTAAAATGCTTTTTTCTCCGTTAAAAATCACAGGCATAGAAACAGACTCAACATCAAACACTTTACCTTTATAAGTTACATATTTTTCTTCTATTAATCTCTGAATTTTCCCTGTTTTTAATATATTTTCAATCCTTTTTTTAACCAACTTCTTAAAATCATCATAAACAAAATCAATTGTATTAATATCCAGGACATTATCTTCTGTATCAACCTGCATAATGTTTCTCCCTGTTTTATTTATATATTTTAATTTTCCACTTGTAAGAATAACAATACCAATAGGAACATTTTCTAATAATTCCCTGTATTGTTTTTCACTTTCCTTTAAAGCCTTTTCAACTAATTTTTGCTCTGTGATATCACGTAAATGTTCAACAATTTTTACAATATTTCCTTTTTCATCAAAAACCGGATATGCTCTGACATCAAGCCATGCATTCAAATATTTTTCATAACGAATTACATGTTCAGGTTTTTTACTTTTATATACTTTTGATGTAGCACAAATTTCACATTCCCTATCTCTGTTAATAAGCTCATAACATTTTTTACCTTTAACATCTTCTAATTTCTTATTCAAAACCTTATATCCTGCAGCATTATACCTGATAATTCTGTATTTATCATCCTGAATTCCAATAATATCAGGAATGGCATTAAGAGTTGTTTCAAGCAAAATTAAGGTATCCTTTAATTTTTCTTCTATTATTTTTCTTTTGGCAATATCTTCTCTTAATTCCTCTGTTTTTTTATTTATCTGTTTTCTTAAAACTCTGTTCCATAAAAATACAAATAAAGAAATAATAAAAATTAATGATAAACCACTAATAATTATCCAAAATAATTTATTTTCAAAAAAACTTTTTTGCTTGAGAGGTACCCATTTTTGGAGTATTTTTTTCTTTTCATTATCAGGAATATTTTTAAGAGCTTTTTCAATTATTGAATTTAAAATTGGCCAATCTTTTCGTGTTTGTACACATAAATTAGTATAATAATTTGTTTTTCCTGCAATACGAAGATTTAATATTCCTTGTTTTTCAATATAATACAAAGCAATTGGCATAGTTGCAATCATTGCATCAACAGAGCCCATAGAAACATCAATAAGAGCATCCAAAATATTATCAGCAGGTTTAATATTAATCTCAGGATTATTTATTGAGACCAACTCCTGCCAAATATATCCCGAAACAATGGCAACGTCTTTACCTGATAATTGTTTTAAAGAATTAATTTTAGAATCTTTTTTAGTGATAATGATTCCCTGAAATTTCAGATAAAAAGAAGAATAATTCAAATACTTTGCTCGTTGCGGGCTCTGGCCAGCAGCAGGTAATAAATCAACCTCTCTGTTCTTTGCCTTTTCTAACACTTCTTCCCAACTATTACATCTGACAACCTGAAAATTTATTCCTAACTCCTTCTCAATAATTTTCATGTAATCTGCTGCTATACCTGAGTATTTCCCATTATTATTAAAAAATTCTATAGGTGGAAAATCAGGGTCAGGTGCTATCCTGATGGTTTTGTGCTTTGTCAGCCATTGTTCTTCTTCTTTTGTTAAATTAATTCTTCCTGCCTGTACAACAGAAAATAATAAAAGAAAACTAAATATTAATATATTTTTAAAACTCCTCATATAACATTTTTAATCTTATATCAAACTAATGTGATTGAAACCTTAAAGATAAAAAATATTATTATAATAATTACAAAAAAAAATTATTCATTTCATTTATTTTTAAATATTTTCTTAATTCCACAAATAAACAGCCGCTAATACACTAATATGTAATTTAATTTTCTCCAAGTGCATAAAATATAATTTATGTAGATATTTGATATTCATCGTATAAAAAAATTGATTACGGATTTCTATGGATATAAAAAAAAGCATAAACAAAAAAATACTTTCAAATACTTATTATTTTATACTTTTGAACATTATAAACAAAAATATTATGCAATTTAAAGATATCATAGGACAGGAAGAGATAAAGAAAAGGCTGATAAAAACAGTAAAAGATAACAGGATAAGCCATGCACAATTGTTTTTAGGTCCCGAGGGCAACGAAAAATTGGCTTTGGCTATTGCTTATGCTCAATATATTAATTGTACTAACAAACAAGATAATGACTCTTGTGGTGAATGTCCTTCGTGCAAAAAATACAATAAACTTATTCATCCCGACTTGCATTTTATCTACCCTGTTGCAAATACCAAAGAAATAAAAAAAGCTACCAGTATTGATTTTTTACCTAAATGGAGAAACTTTTTAATAAAAAACAAATATCATATCACTCTGAATGAATGGTTAAAAGAAATAGGAATAGAAAAAAAACAAGGCATAATAAAAACCGAAGACTGCAACAACATAATTAAAACTCTGAGTTACAAATCTTTTGAGGCAGAATATAAAGTAATGATAATATGGATGGCAGAAAAACTGTATCATTCGGCAGCACCGAAAATCCTTAAAATCCTTGAAGAACCACCTGAAAAAACTCTTTTTATACTTATCTCCGAAGATCAAGAACAAATTATTAGCACTATTATTTCAAGAACACAACTAATAAAAATCCCTAAAATCAAAGATGAAGATATTTATAAAGCAATAAAAGACAACTTTGATTTACGCGAAAAAGATATAAGCAGAATAATAAATCTTTCGGGAGGCAATTATAAAGAGGCTCTGCGATTGATTGAACAAAGTCCTGATGAAAGATATAATATTGATAATTTTATTGAATGGATGCGATTATGTTACAAAAGTGATTTTTTTGAAATAAATAAATTCGTTATTAGAATTTCAAAAATCGGAAGAGAAAAACAAAAAAACTTCCTTATCAACAGTTTAAAATTTCTTAGATTATGTCTTATTTATAATTATGATAAAGATAAAAATAAGCTAAAATTTGAAGGCGATGATTTAACTTTTATCCGTAATTTTTCTCCTTTTATTAATTCTTCAAACATTTTGCAAATAACTGATGAATGTGATAAAGCAGTTTATTATATTGAAAGAAATGCTAACCCTTCGATATTATTTATGGATCTTTCAATAAAATTAATTTACTTGCTTAAAAAAAAACCATAGAATTAGTTTTTTCTTAGTAAATTTTTATTGTCTATTTTAGTAAATTTGCAATAAAAAAATCTTAAAACAATTTTAATCTTACAAATTTTAATATTCATATAAAATAAAAAAAATATGGAATTCATCAAAACCGACATACCTGATGTAATGATAATAAAACCCCGGGTTTTTTCTGATAAAAGGGGATATTTTTTTGAATCTTATAATCATGCTAAATTTCTTGAAAAAGGTTTTAATCACATCTTTGTTCAGGACAATGAGTCGAAATCACAAAAAGGAGTATTAAGAGGATTGCATTTTCAAAAACCTCCTTTTGCACAAGGAAAATTAGTAAGGGTTATGAAAGGTGCTGTTTTGGATGTTGCCGTTGACATAAGAAAAAATTCTCCATATTACGGCAAATGGGTTTCTGTTGTTCTCACTGACAAAAATAAATTCATGTACTGGATCCCCGAAGGTTTTGCTCACGGCTTTGTTACTCTTGAAGATGATACAGTGTTTTTTTATAAATGTACTCAAGTATATAATAAAGAATCAGAAGGAAGTATTCTATGGAATGATCCTGATATTAACATTAAATGGGATATTGATAATCCAATATTATCGGATAAAGATATTAACGCACCATTATTTAAAGATTTTATAAGCCCGTTTAAATATTAATTTTTTAATAAAAAACTTAATACTTTTGCCTTCCGAAGTAATAAAATAAAAAATGGGAAAAGAGTCTATTATTGATATTGAAAATTCTGATTATAATACTAACGACTGTATAAATATTTTAGGGGCTCGTGTTCACAATTTAAAAAATATTGATTTAACAATTCCAAGAAATAAATTAGTAGTCATAACAGGATTAAGCGGGAGTGGAAAATCATCATTAGCTTTCGACACAATATATGCTGAAGGACAAAGAAGATATATGGAGACATTCTCTGCCTATGCCCGTCATTTTATCGGCAAACTCGAACGTCCTGATGTTGATAAAATTACAGGGCTAAGCCCTGTGATTGCTATTGAACAAAAATCCACTACAAAAAATCCCCGTTCTACTGTTGGTACTATAACAGAAATATATGATTTTCTGAGACTTTTATTTGCAAAAGCTTCTGATGCTTATTCTTATGTTACAGGCGAAAAAATGGTTCAGTACTCTGAAAACCAAATAATAAATTTAATTATTGAAAAATATTCAGGGAAAAACATTACAATACTTTCACCTGTTATAAAAGGTAGAAAAGGTCATTACAAGGAGTTGTTTACACAAATTCTAAAACAAGGTTTTCTTAAAGTAAGAATTGATGGTGTAATTACTGATTTAACTCAGGGTTTAAAAACCGACAGATACAAAATTCATAATATTGAAATAATAATTGACAAGATAAACGTTAAAGATTCCTCAAAATTCAGGATAACAAAATCGGTTAAAACAGCAATGAAATTTGGTAAAGGTAACATTATTATTATTGATGATGAAACAAATCAGGCGAGAAATTTCAGCAAAGAGCTTATGTGCCCTGTTTCCGGCATTTCTTATGAAATTCCTGAACCGAACAATTTTTCATTTAATTCGCCTTATGGTGCCTGTCCAAAATGCAACGGACTGGGTTACATCACTAAAATCGATATTAATAAAATTATCCCCGACAAATCAAAAAGCATAGCAAATGGCGGCATTGCCCCTCTCGGCAATTATAAAGAATCATGGATATTCAAACAAATTGAAGTAATAGGGAAAAAATATAATTTCGATATTAATACTCCTATAAAAAATATCTCCGAAAAAGCCATAGACATAATATTATATGGTTCTACTGAAATATTAAATATTAAAAATGAATATCTTGGTGTTACAACAAAATACAATTTGAATTTTGAGGGAATAGTAAATTTTATCTTAAATCAATATTCTGTATCACAATCAAAATCAATAAAAAAATGGGCTATACAATTTATGAATACTGTTGTATGTCCTGATTGTAATGGAACAAGGCTAAAAAAAGAATCATTATACTTTAAAATAGCAAACAAAAACATTGCTGACCTCGCTAATATGGATCTTGTTAACCTTTATAATTGGTTTAAAAACTTAGAAACAAACCTTGACGAGAACAAGAAAAAAATTGCTTATGAAATAACACGTGAGATACAGACAAGGCTTAAATTTTTATTAGATGTAGGATTAGAATATTTAACTTTAAACAGACCTACAAAATCACTTTCAGGCGGAGAGGCACAGAGAATAAGACTTGCAACACAGATAGGGACACAATTATTAAATGTTTTATATATTTTAGATGAGCCAAGCATAGGCTTGCACCAAAGAGATAATATCAGACTGATAAATTCTCTTAAACATTTAAGAGACATAGGAAATTCAGTTATTGTTGTTGAGCATGACCAGGAAATGATATTATCAGCAGATCATATTATTGATTTAGGTCCGGGAGCAGGTATTCATGGTGGAGAAATTATTGCACAGGGAAGTCCCGCAGAAATAAAAAAATCCAATACTCTGACTGCCGATTATTTAAACGGGAAAAAAGAAATTCCAATCCCAGATAAAATAAGAAAAGGTAATGGTAAATATCTGACCTTAAAAGGAGCTAAAGGCAATAATTTAAAAAATATTGACCTGAAACTTCCTCTCGGAAAATTTATCTGCATAACAGGCGTTTCAGGCAGTGGAAAATCAACTCTGATAAACTACACTTTATATCCGATTTTAAGTAATCATTTTTACAGATCAAACAAGCAACCTTTAGAATACGATTCTATTACAGGGCTTGAAAATATTGATAAAGTAATAGAAATAAATCAATCGCCAATAGGCAGAACACCAAGGTCGAATCCTGCAACGTACACAGGCGTTTTTCAGGATATAAGAAATTTATATGCCCGTTTACCGGAGTCAGCAATAAGAAATTATTCACCTGGCAGATTTTCTTTTAATGTAAAAGGTGGAAGATGTGAAGAGTGTAAAGGAGCAGGATTAAAGATTATTCAAATGGATTTTTTACCTGATATTCTTGTACAATGCGAATCATGTCATGGAAAAAGGTATAACAGAGAAACCCTTGAAGTAAGATACAAAGGAAAATCTATTAATGATATCTTAAACATGACCATTAATCAAGCTGTAGAATTTTTTAAAAATATTCCTTCAATATTACATAAAATAAAAACCCTGCAAGAAGTCGGCTTAGGGTATCTAACATTAGGACAGTCATCTACAACATTATCAGGCGGTGAAGCTCAAAGAGTGAAATTAGCATCGGAACTTTCGAAACGTGATACAGGAAAAACTTTATATATTCTTGATGAGCCTACTACCGGACTTCATTTCCAGGATGTTAAAATTTTGTTGGAGGTTCTCAACAAATTAGTAGATAAAGGCAATACAATTATAATTATCGAACATAATTTAGAAGTAATAAAAATTGCAGACCATATTATAGATTTAGGTCGGGAAGGTGGTGAACGCGGTGGTGAGATTATCTGCCAAGGCCCTCCTTCAGATATTATAAATAACGGTTATAGTTATACAGCTAAATATCTGAAAAATTTTTATAAAAACATTCATAAGTAAAAGGGATTTTGATTTTAGAATTTTGATTTATGATTTTAGATTTAATTTTTACATACAATTATACTCTAAACTTAGGCTATAGTAAAAAATAAAAAGAAAGTAAAAAAAACATGGAAGAAAAAGACAAAACACAAGAAGAGGAAATAAGAGAAGCCATTAAGCCCAAAAATTGGAATGAGACACAAACATCAGATTCCTGGGAGGTTTTTAATGTAATGTCAGAGTTAGTAGAAGGTTTTAAAAAATTATCAAGGATAGGACCTTGCGTAAGTATTTTTGGTTCGGCAAGGACAAAACCTGAGAATGAATATTATAAATTAGCAGAAGAAACCGCTTATTTACTGACGAAAAAAGGCTTTGGAATAATTACAGGTGGAGGTCCGGGAATTATGGAAGCTGCTAACAAAGGAGCTCATTTTTCATCAGGAAAATCAGTAGGGCTTAATATCAATCTCCCTTTTGAACAGCATCCAAATCTTTTTATTGACAATGATAAATTTTTAAATTTCGATTTTTTCTTTGTCAGAAAAGTTATGTTTATGAAATATTCACAAGGATATATAGTTTTTCCCGGAGGTTTTGGAACTCTTGATGAACTATTCGAAGCCGTTACTTTAATTCAAACCCATAAAATGGTTAAATTTCCAATTATTTTATTTGGGAAAAAATACTGGTCAGGATTAATTGACTGGATAAAAAATCATGCTTTAAAAGAGAAAAATATATCCGCAGAAAATTTAAAAATAATTACTTTAGTGGATACACCTGAACAAGCTGTTAAAGAAATTGATATTTTTTATAAAAAATACTCTTTAAAACCCAATTTTTAAAAAATCGAAAAACACTTATTATATGAAAAATTCATCTTTTACAAAACAACTTACTAAAAATTTTCATTAAAGTAAAAACTACAAACATAAAAATTAAAGTTATTAAATATTTTTTACTATTCATATTTATAATAATTGTTAAATTACAAATGTTATTTTATATTTGCAGGCTCAAATTTTTAATTTTTTATTTAAAAAACTTATAACATGCAAAATAAAGGTATTTTAAAATTCTTTGCTATTGTTTTTGCTATTGTTTGCATTTTTCAATTATCTTTTACTTTTTTCACAAAAAGGGTAGAAAATCGTGCAAAAGAATATGCAAGAAATAAAGAAGCAATAGAATTAGCGGCAAAACTTTCAAAAGGAGATAAAATTAAAGAAGGATATTATCTTGATTCACTTGCAAAAGTAAGAGAAAAATTTTATAAAGACTCAATGTCTAATCAGGTAATTTATAATATACTTATAAGAAAATATACTTATAAAGAATGTTTGCAGAGAGAGATAAACCTTGGACTTGACCTAAAAGGTGGCATGAACGTAACACTTGAGGTTTCTGTTGCAGACATTATTAAAGCATTATCAGGAAATTGTAATAATCCTACTTTTGTTAAAGTAATTAATACAACTATTCAAAAACAGAAAAATAGTCAAAGTGATTTTATTACTCTTTTTGAAGA
This sequence comes from Bacteroidales bacterium, assembly GCA_021158345.1. Lineage (GTDB taxonomy): Bacteria > Bacteroidota > Bacteroidia > Bacteroidales > AUK083 > AUK083. The sequence continues at coordinate 20,360 of JAGGUV010000179.1, read as the reverse complement.
AACTTTTAAAGAGATAGATCCAAATGCTAAACTTGCTTCTTTTTTCAATACAGTTGAGCTTAAAGACAAAATAAATTACAAATCCACAAACGAAGAAGTAATAAAGGTTTTACGTGAAGAAAGTAATGACGCTATAGACAGATCATATAAAATTTTAAGAACACGTATTGACAGATTTGGTGTTGCTCAACCTAACATTCAAAAATCACAAACATCTGCAGGCAGAATTTTAGTCGAACTCCCAGGCATAAAAGATGCTTCACGTGTACGTAAATTATTACAAGGTACTGCTAAATTAGAATTCTGGGAAACATACGAATTTAGCGAATTAACATCGTATTTTGATCAAGCAAATGTTAAACTTCGTTCATTGCTTGCAGAAGAATCAAAACAAACAGAAGCCCAATCTGTAGAAAGCAAATCTACAGAAAATAAAACTGAGACAAAAAAAGAAATAGCTAAAAAAGAAACTGCTAAAAAAGAAACTGTTAAAACTGATACTACAGAAGAAAAATCAGAATTAGAAAAACAGCTTGAAAGCGATACAACAAATATTGAACAACAAAAAGAACAATCTTTTAAAGAATATGCAAAAAAATATCCTTTGTATGCATATTTAACACCTGCCTTTTATAAAGACAAACAAGGACAATATACACCTGGCAGAGGTGCCAGAGTTGGCTTTGCTGCTATAAAAGATACTGCAAGAGTAAATAATATGCTTAAAAAAGTTAAGGATGTTTTCCCAAGAAATTTAAAACTTGCATGGACTGTTAAACCTGAAAAAGATCAACCTGACATTTTACAACTTATTGCTTTAAAAATTACTTCACGCGATGGTACTCCTCCATTAAATGGTGATGTTATCACTGATGCTCGTCAAGATTATGATCAAAACGGCAAAATAGAAGTTACTATGAGCATGAACAATGAAGGAACAAGAATTTGGAAACGTCTTACTGCTGATAACATAGGGAAACAAATAGCTATAGTCCTTGATAATTATGTTTATTCTTTTCCTGTTGTAAACACTGAAATTTCTAATGGTCGTTCTTCAATATCAGGTGGCTCAACCACTATAGAAGAAGCAAAAGATTTAGCCAATATTCTTAAAGCCGGTAAATTACCTGCTCCAGCTCATATTGTTCAGGAAGAAATTGTTGGACCTTCTTTAGGTAAAGAAGCTATCAACGAAGGCTTACTGTCATTAATATTTTCTTTCGTCTTAGTGCTTCTGTTTATGATATTTTATTATAATAAAGCAGGTTATGTTGCCGATGTATGTCTTGCTACTAATGTCTTCTTTTTATTTGGAGTACTGGCATCATTAGGTGCTGTATTAACATTACCGGGTATGGCAGGGATTGTGTTAACACTCGGTATGGCTGTTGATGCAAATGTTATCATTTACGAACGTATTAAAGAAGAAACAAGAGCAGGCAAAGGCGTTAGGCTGGCAATTAATGACGGATACAAAAATGCTTATTCTGCAATTATCGATGGTAATGTAACAACACTTTCAGCTGGTATTGTTCTGTATATTTTCGGTTCAGGACCTGTTCAGGGATTTGCTACCACACTTATTATTGGTATCTTATCATCTTTGTTCTCTGCTATCTTTATCTCAAGGTTAATATTTGACAGAATGCTTGAGAAAAACAAATCTATTACTTTTGGTAATAAATTCAGTTTAAAAGCTTTTACTAATATAAAATTAGATTTTCTTGGCAAAAAAAATCTATTCTACATTATCTCTGCTGTAGTAATAACTATTGGTATAATATCATTATTAACAAGAGGCTTAAATCAGGGTGTTGATTTTGCAGGTGGCAGAACTTATGTTGTAAGATTCGATAATGACGTTAACACTAAAAATATTCAAAAAGACTTATCAAAGATTTTTAAAAGCACACCTGAGGTAAAAACTTTTGGTCCTAGAAAACAAGTTAAAATTACAACTAAATATTTAATTAATGATAATTCAATGGCTGTTGATTCATTAATAGAATCTAAATTATATGAAGGATTAAAATCTTATTATAAAACACCTATTTCAAAAGAACAATTTTTATCTGACACAGAAAATAAATTGCTTGGTAAATTAAGTTCACAAAAAGTAGGTCCAACAATTGCTGATGACATAAAAAACGCTGCATATATGGCTGTTATGTTTTCATTAGTTGTAATATTCCTTTATATTGTTGCCAGATTTAAAAAGTGGCAATATGGAGTAGGCGGAGTTTTAACTCTTATTCACGATGCTATTATCACAATCTCAATGTACTCTCTTTTCTATGGTATTTTACCTTTCAGTCTGGAGATAGACCAATCATTTATTGCAGCTATATTAACTATTATCGGGTATTCTATTAATGATACTGTTATCATTTATGATAGAATCAGGGAATACAATCACCTTTACCCCAAACGTGAATTAAAATCGAATTTCAATGCTGCTATTAACAGTACTTTAGGACGAACCTTTATGACATCAAGTACTACTTTAATTGTTCTTATTGCCATATTCATCTTTGGAGGCGAAACTATCAGAGGATTCTCTTTCGCTCTTATGGTTGGTGTTATTGTTGGTACTTATTCTTCTGTATTTATTTCTTCTCCTATTGCATATGATTTTTCTATGCTTTTGAACAAAAAAAGGGATAAAAAATTACTTGCAAAAAAATCAAAAAAAAGAAAATAATTTTCTGAAAATTTTTAAATAAAAAAGTCCTGTAAATATTTACAGGACTTTTTTTATTTTTGAAAAATAAATCTTTCAAAAACAAATTATTTTAAATAGGCATTTGTTAATTTTTAAATTGAAATAAAAACATTTATTTAACCGTTAAATAAAAATAAATAAATTATTTTAGCTAAAAAATAAAAATTATACTTATTGAAAAAATTATAGACATTATGATAATTTTAAAAAAGCCAATATTTTTAACAATAGTTGTAATACTTTTTACTTTGTTAAATGTAAATGCACAAAGGAAACACAATAAATATACAATTGCTGCTGATAATGCATTTAAAAGTCAAAAATATTCTTATGCAATAACAAAATACAAAAAAGCCTATTCAAAAACAAAACATAACAGAGCAGAGAAAACGAGAATATCATTTCAATTAGCTGAATGTTACAGGTTAACAAATAATATGCGCAGAGCAGAACCTGCATACAGAAGACTTATCAGATTAAAATATTACAGACACGAACCCAAAGTATATTTATATTATGCAGATGTGCTAAAAGCTAACGGTAAATATGATGAAGCTATTGAACAATATCAGGAGTATAAAGATAAATATCCTGAAGATAAAAAAGCAGATTTTGGTATTGAATCGTGTAATCTTGCAAAAAAATGGACAGAAAATCCTACAAATTATAAAATCTTAAAAATAAAAAAAATAAACTCTAAATTCGATGACTTTGCTCCTACTTATGCTGACAGAAATCATCAGGCTTTAATTTTTACATCTTCAAGGGAAGAATCAACAGGGAAAGACGAAGATGAATGGACAGGGCAAAATTTTAGCGATTTATTCTACACTCGAAAAGACAGAAAAGGAGACTGGAGTACTCCTGTTTTATTAGATGAAGAAAAAAATATTAACACGGAAACTAATGAGGGTAGCCCATTTATCAACAGTAAATTTAATAAACTGTATTTTACAAGATGTAAAAATTCACCGGGAAAACACGGATGCGAAATTTATGTCTCAAACAGAGCAGGTAAAAGTTTTAGTAAACCTGTTTATCTTAGTTTAAAAGGTGGAGACAGCACTTCTGTTTTTGCACATCCCAGTCTTAGTGATGATGAGCTCACAATATATTTTGTTTCAAATATTAGAGGTGGTAAAGGAGGAAAAGACATCTGGGTCGCCACAAGAGAATCAAAAACAGATAATTTTAAAAGACCTGAAAACTTAGGTAGCATTATTAATACCGAAGCTGACGAAATGTTCCCTTTTTTAAGAAACGACAGCACTTTGTATTTTGCCTCTAACGGGCATCCTGGTATGGGTGGTCTCGATATTTTTAAAACACAAAAAATTGACGGGAAATGGCAAAAACCCGAAAATTTAAAATATCCTATCAATTCAAACGCAGACGACTTTGCTATTATCTTTAATCCTGAAGAAAAAGAAGAAGGTTACTTTTGTTCAAACAGAAAAGGCGGACTGGGTCATGACGATATTTATTTCTTTGTTAACCCTCCTTTACTCTATTCAATTTCAGGTACTGTTAAAGATAACAGAACACTTCAGTTTGTTACTGGCGCCAAAGTGACTTTAGTTGGGTCTGATGGCTCATCCATTCAAACAAATACTTCTACTGTCGGTACCTTTACTTTTAATAAAAATCAGGTTTTCCCTAATACAACTTATGAATTAACTATTTCTAAAGATAATTATTTTAACATTGTTTCTAAAATAACTACAGTTGGCCTTGAACATAGCGAAGATTTTGTCAAAGATTATATGTTGAACCCAATATCAGAAGAACCTATTGTGTTACCTGATATTCTTTACGATCTTGCAAAATGGGATTTAAAACCACAATATCAAGATTCTTTACAAGGATTAATACAAACCTTAGGTGAAAATCCAAACATTGTTATTGAGCTGGCATCTCACACCGACTCACGTGACACAAAAGAAAGAAATGATATTTTATCACAAAAACGTGCCGAATCGGTTGTAAATTATCTGATTTTAAGAGGCATCGATCCTGACAGATTAATAGCAAAAGGTTATGGAGAAAGAGTTCCCAGAAAACTCAGTAAAGATATCACCATTAATGGTTTTACTTTTAAAAAAGGCGTTGTTTTAGATGATGATTTTATTGAATCATTAAAAACAGATGAAGAAAAAGAAGCTGCTCATCAACTTAATCGTAGGACAGATTTCACTGTTATTAGCAAAGATTATATACCAAGAAATATTGCAGGGAAAAATAAAACTAAAAAAGTAAATATTATTTTAAATCCTGAAGAAAATATCGTAAAATTCGCTTATGATAATAAACACAATATTGTTGTCCCTTGTATTATCAATGAATTTAACCAGCATTTTACTTATAATGAAAAAATTAATAAAATATATATTTCTCTCGAAACTGCTAAAAAACTTTTAAGAAAAGGCGCTATCTCAAAATTCGATTTCAAAGGTGATATAGAAAAAATTCTTGCTAACGGAACTATAGCAGACAAAGCTGTTATTGTAATCAAAAATTTTAGAATCGGAGATAAAACACTTAATAATATTGAATTTATTGTTTCTCACAAATTAAAAGAAAATATAATATTAGGCAAAACAGCTTTATCTGAATTTGGTGATTTTAATATTGATACCAAAAAAAATATTATAATTTTTAAATAAATGGATTATTAAAAATAATGTCAGAAGAACTTAAATATAATAAAAGAGGAGTATCAGCATCAAAAGAAGACGTACATAATGCAATAAAAAACATTGACAAGGGGATTTTTCCAAACGCTTTTTGTAAAATCATTCCCGATATCATTGGCAACGACAAAAAATATTGCAATATTATGCATGCCGACGGTGCAGGCACAAAATCATCATTAGCTTATTTATACTGGAAAGAGACAGGCGATTTATCTGTGTGGAAAGGTATTGCTCAGGATGCTATTGTAATGAATATTGATGATCTTTTATGTGTTGGTGCTTATGATAATATTTTACTTTCATCAACAATAGGAAGAAATAAAAATTTAATCCCGGGTGAAATAATATCGGAAATAATAAATGGAACTGAAAGCTTTTTAAAGAACTTAAGAGACCTTGGTATAAACATATATTCTACAGGTGGCGAAACTGCTGATGTAGGAGATTTGGTAAGAACAATTATTGTTGATTCTACAGTTACTTGCAGGATGAAACGTTCTGAGGTAATTACTAATAACATTCAGGCTGGTGATGTAATTGTGGGCTTAGCTTCATTTGGTAAAGCCTCATACGAAAAAGAATACAACGGTGGTATGGGCAGCAATGGACTCACCTCGGCACGTCATGATGTTTTTAATAAAATTTATTCTGAAAAATATCCCGAAAGTTTTGACCATGCTATTGATGCTGACCTTGTATATTCAGGAAATAAAAAATTATGTGACAAAACAGAAATTGCTGATGTTAATATAGGGAAAATGGTGCTCTCTCCAACAAAAACTTATGTTCCCGTAATGAAAGAAATAATTAAAAAATACAGAAAAGAAATACACGGGATTATTCATTGCAGCGGTGGTGCACAAACAAAAATTTTAAACTTTGTTGAAAAAATACATATTATAAAAAACAATATGTTCCCTTTGCCCCCACTCTTCAAAATAATTCATCAGGAATCGAATACTCCATGGAAAGAAATGTATAAAATTTTTAATATGGGACACAGAATGGAATTATATGTGCCTGAAAAAATTGCTGACGATATTATTAATATCTCAAAAAGCTTTAACGTTGATGCAAAAATAATTGGACATTGCGAAAAAGCTGAAACAAAAAAACTTACAATAAAATCAGAATTCGGAGAATTCTATTATTAAAATAATAATATTATAATTTTAACATAAAAAATCTTCCCGATATTAATAATCAGGATGATTTATTTAATCGTTAACAATAAAAAATTGCAAAGGACTCATTTCATTTATCAGATAATATAAATCTAAAATTATATTTTTACTTACCTTTGCAGGAAATTACAAAAAAAATTATGCAAGATAACTCGGAAAAAAATAATGCTTTTTTATCTAGGGGATTTATACAAACACCAATAGATGAATCTGATGATAAAAGTACATTCCATCATACAAGTGCAAAGCTTGACACATATGATTGGTTACAAGATATTCCTTTACCACAAAATAAAGTTCCATTTGATATAATAGAAGTTAGATTTAAAAATTCAAGAAAAGATTTTTATAAAGCACCTTTAGAATTAAATTTGAAAATCGGCGATATTATAGCAGTAGAAGCATCTCCGGGACATGATATAGGCGTTGTATCAATGACAGGAGAATTAGTAAAACTTCAAATGAAAGCTAAAAAAGTTATCCCTGATCCTTCAGAGATAAAAAAAGTCTATCGCAAAGCAAGGCAAAACGATATTGAAAATTGGATATTAGCAGTAGAAGAAGAGGAACCTACAAAAATTAAAGCCAGACAAATTGCTTCTGAGTTAAACCTAAATATGAAAATCAATGATGTTGAATATCAAGGGAATAATGCTAAAGCAACTTTTTATTATACTGCAAAAGAAAGAGTTGACTTCAGAGAATTAATAAAAAGATATGCCGAAGAATTCAAAGTACATATAGAAATGAGACAGATAGGAGTTCGTCAGGAAGCATGCAGAATAGGCGGCATAGGTCCTTGTGGCAGAGAATTATGTTGCTCTACCTGGCTTACTGATTTTAAATCTGTTAGTACATCTGCTGCCAGAACTCAACAACTATCATTAAATCCTCAAAAATTAACAGGACAATGCGGCAAACTAAAATGTTGTCTTAACTTTGAATACCCTGTGTATATTGATGCTCTTAAACAATTTCCTGAATTAAATATTGTTTTAAAAACAAAAAAAGGAGATGCTGTTTATCAAAAAGCTAATATATTTAAAAAAATATTATGGTATTCTTACGTTGATGAACCCGGGGTAATGCACCCTATTAAACTTAATAATGTTAAAAAAATTATAAAATTAAATTCCGAAAATAAAAAGCCTGAAAAACTCGAAAACTTTGTTGAAACAGTTGAAGATGAAATAATTGATTTTAAAAACTTTTCTGAAATCTCTGATTTAGACAGATTTAATAAAACTAAAAATAAAAAAAAGAATAAAAAAAATAATGGTTATTAAAAAAAATTTATTTATCCTTACAATAAGTATAATATTATTCTCTTGTACTTCAAATATTTTTTATGATAAAAATATTGAAATAAATAACAGTGTATGGAACACAGACAGCACTGCAATTTTTAATGTTACAGTAGAAGACACCATAAATTATTTTGATTTTTATCTTAACCTCAGAAATACAACAGATTACAAATATTCAAATATTTATTTCTTTATAGACACAAAATTTCCTGACGGAAACCACACACAAGATACTGTTGAATGTTTATTATCTGATAAAAAAGGCAAATGGTATGGCAGCGGTATCGGAAAAGTAAAAAGCAACTCCTATTTATTAAAAAGAAAAATAAAATTTCTACAAAAAGGTGTTTATTCTTTTGAAATACAACAGGCTATGCGCACACGAAATCTTAATGGCATTAAAAATATTGGCATTACAATAAAAAAATCTAATTAGTATCTATCTATAAAGAAAGTCAGTACATTATGTAATAATTAAATAAAAACAAAGTTTTAATATTTAAAGATATAATTTAAAAAAACAAATTTTATTAAAATGGCAAAAGAGAAGAAAAATTATAGAAAATCTATAACAACATTATGGATAATATTTATTCTTCTACTTACTTCAATAATAATATTTTTTACAGGAATCTCTGCCGGTTGGTTTGGATTTATGCCTAGTTTTGAAGAATTAGAAAACCCTAAAAGTAATTTAGCATCTGAAATATATTCGTCAGACAATAAAATACTTGGTAAATTTTATATTGAAAATCGTTCAAACATACACTATTCGGATTTATCTCCCAACCTTGTTAATTCCTTAATAGCAATAGAAGATGTTCGTTTTAGGCAACATTCAGGTATTGACGCAAAAGCAATATTAAGAGTTGCTTATGGATTAATATCAGGGAAACATAAAGGAGGAGGAAGCACAATAACCCAACAACTTGCCAAAAACTTGTTTCCAAGAGGCGAAAATCTTTCCAAGCCTAAATTTATTCTACGAAAATTCAAAGAATGGATTACTGCTGTAAAACTTGAAAGAAATTATACCAAAGACGAAATTATTGCCATGTATTTTAATACTGTTGATTTTGGCAGTCAATCATTTGGAATAAAATCTGCTGCTAAAACATTTTTCAACTCCACTCCTATGGAGCTTAAAATAGAAGAAGCTGCTTTATTGGTGGGTATTGTTAATGCTCCTACAAGATACAGTCCTGTAAGAAACCCAAATAATGCCTTAAAAAGAAGAAATCTTGTTTTGAATCGAATGATGAAATGTAATTTTATAAAAAAAGAAGTCTATGACTCTGTTATCAATATTCCTATTGATATGTCAAGATACAAAATACAAGATCATAACACAGGCTTAGCCACATATTTTAGAGAATACCTGAAAAAACAATTAAAACAATGGTGTAAAACTCATTACAAAGCTGATGGCAGTGAATATAATTTGTTTAAAGACGGCTTAAAAATATATACCACTATCAACTACAAAATGCAGGAATATGCCGAAGAAGCCATAAAAGAACATTTAGGTGGAGAATTACAAGATGTTTTTTTTAAACATTGGGAAGGTTATGATAAAGCCCCTTTTGAGCAGGAATTTACTCAGGGTAAAATTGACACAATATTAATGCAGGCAATGCACAGAACCAGCAGATATAAACATTTAGTAAAAAATAATGTTTCTGAAGATTCTATTAATAAAGTTTTTAATACACCTGTAAAAATGCAAGTGTTCTCATGGCATGGAGATATTGATACAGTTATGAGTCCTATGGATTCAATAAAATATTATAAATATTTTATACAGTCGGGTTTAATGTCAATAGAACCAGGTACTGGATTTGTCAGGGCATACGTTGGAGGTATTGACTACAAATATTTTAAATACGATCATGTTACACAGGGAAAACGTCAGGTAGGTTCAACATTTAAACCATTCCTTTATTCTCTGGCAATGCAGGAAGGAGAATCACCATGTACAAAAGTTCCTAACATACAACCCGTTATTGATTTGCCATCAGGCGAAACATGGGCACCAAGAAACGACTCCAAGAAAAGATTAGGCGAAATGGTTAGTCTGAAATGGGCACTGGCAAATTCAAATAATTGGATATCAGCATATCTGATAAAACGCTATACACCGTTAAATGTTATTAAAATGGCTAGAAAAATGGGCATTACAAGCTATATTGCACCTGTTCCTTCTATATGCCTTGGCACACCCGATATTTCTTTATACGAAATGACTGCTGCAATGAACACTTTTGCAAGTAAAGGCATATATATTAAACCATTATTTATTAAACAAATTGCAGATAAACGTGGTAATATTATTGAAAAATTTACTACGAAACAAAATGAAGCTATGTCGGAAGAGACTGCTTATCTTATGCTCAGTCTGTTAAAAGGTGTTGTACAAAGCGGTACAGGAATCAGGTTAAGATACAAATATCATTTGAATAACCCCATAGCCGGGAAAACAGGAACTACACAAAACAATTCCGACGGCTGGTTTATGGGTATAACTCCAGACCTTGTTACAGGAGTATGGACTGGCTGTGAAGACAGAAGCGTGCATTTCAGAACTATCCGTTTAGGACAAGGCGCTAATATGGCTCTGCCTATCTGGGCTATTTATATGAAAAAAATTTATGCCGACTCAACTCTTAATATTTCTAAGGGAGACTTTGAAAAACCTTTAACACCTTTATCTGTTGAAATTGATTGTGATAAATATGATGAAGAAAACAATACTAATTCAGATACTGATATGGAAGTGTTTTAATTGAAATTTTATTTTAAACACAAATAAAATAATGGAATTTTTATTTCAAAAGCTTTCAGGATTATATTTAATATTAATTTTTAAAATATAAACAAATGAAAAAAATCTCTGTTACTTTTCTTGTTATTCTATTGACAATAACATATACATACTCTCAAAATCACTCTAAAATTAATAGCGATACTTTACATTATTTTTTTACCGGGCATATAAAAAAAGTAAATCCCACTAAAAGTAAATACAAAATTGACCCACGTATTGAAGAACTCGACAAAACAAAATACGACAGAATTTGGTTAGGTGGTGATGTTTGTACTGAGACTACCCAAGACTACTCTACACTACAATACCTTGACAGTATTTTTGATTTATCAAAGCCAGGTAATTATTGGGCATTAGGCAATCATGATGCCAGAAATAGAAATTATAACTGGATTAGTGAATTTACGCATAGAAAAACATATTTTGCACATTATCAAGATGGGATAACTGCAATTGTATTAAACACAAATTTAGTACCCAGTGATTGTGAAAATTTAAATAACCAATTTAACATAATCAAAAATGTATGTGATACAATTACAAAATCTTCTTATTTATTTATGATAATGCATCATGGAATATGGCGTAATGTGCCAAACTTACCTCCACCTGGCACCTATGCACATAGCGATCTTATTTATTGGAATGCCAATTGCGATTCTGTAAACACTTCTTTTGCTGAAGTAGTTTATCCTTTACTAAAAAAAGTAAAAAAAAGAGGCATTGAAATTTATTGTATTCTGGGAGATATGGGATGCAATGGCAAAAAATTCTTTATGCAATCTGTTGACAGCATTAATTTTATGGGATGCGGATTATGCAATGAACCCACTGATGTTGTACTTATTTTTAATCATATTTTATCTGAACAAAAAATAACATGGGAATTTCAAAACCTGGATTCTTTATTAAATGTTCAAAAGCAACAAAAATTACTTAATAATTAATTTACCTCTGATAATTTGTTCCGGTTTATTTTTCAAACTAATAGTATAAATATAAATACCCGACTTTAAAGTATTTCTATTAAAATCAAACTTATTTGCATTTATTACTGAATAATGTCTCACTAAATTTCCTTTAATATCAAATAATTTAAATTCATACGAAGAAGCAAAATTATTAGGTTTAACATCAAATATTGCTTTATTATTCATTGGGTTAGGATAAACAGAAGCATAAAATTTATCTGTAATTGTATCAGCAATATCATTAAAAATTAACAAGTTTCCATCTTTATCAAGTCTCAAAAAATAAATATCATTGTTACCATTACCATAAGAATTTGTATTCCCAATTAAAACGCATCCACTATCCTCTGTAGCTCTGACAGAATAGCCATATTCTGAACCTGTACCTCCAATAGACATTTCCCAGATTATTTTTCCTGACATATCAGATTTAATTAAATACATGTCAATAGAATTTCCAATGTCTGAATTATCAGTAGCACCTAAAAGATATAAACAAGTATCAGAAGTAATATCAAAGGAATAACCATAATCGAAACTTTTATTACCATAAGTTTTTGACCAAAGTTTATTACCCGATTTATCCACTTTCATCAACATAATATCAAAACTTCCGTTTCCCTCACTTTGAGTAGACCCTAAAATATAATATCCATCAGCAGCAGCTAAAATAGCATTTCCAAAATCATGCTGATTTCCGCCATAAGTTTTCCTCCAAATTTCACTACCATTTTTATCAATTTTAATCATCAAAACGTCAGCATCATGACTTTTAAAATCAGCCTGAACAGGATTATAAAAACCTCCTGCAGTTCCAAGCAAGATAAAGCCCTCATCAGTTTCTAAAACATCAAAACCGTAATCAACATAATTTGTTCCATAATTATTCGACCAAAGTTCATCACCTAAACAATCAATACGTACTACATAAAAATCGCCTCTAGGTTCAAAACTTTTTGAATAACCAATTAAAATATATCCACCATCATTTAATTCTTTAATAGAAAATCCCTGATCTCTTTGATAGTCACCATAATATTTATCCCAGAGCTTATCACCATTCTCATCAATTTTTATAAGATGCATATCTTCATTCCAAAAACCAAAATCCCAGGAATATCCTAAAACAAGATATGCATTATCTGAAGTTCTAATAATTGACATAGCATAATCCTGGTGTACAGAGCCATAAACTTTTGACCATATTTTATTTCCAAAACTATCTATTTTACTTATATAAACATCAGTACTGCCTTGTCCCTGACTTTTAGTATCACCTACAATGATATAATTTCCATCATCTGACATACAAAAAGACACACCATTATCATCTTCAGTACCTCCAATAACTCTTCCAGGAAAATTTTGTGCAATTATTTTAATTGAAATCAAAATAAATACAAAAAATAAATAAATTACCCTCATCTCAATATAGCTATTTTTTTTATGTTTTTACTTTTAAAATTTAAATTAAATAAAAATAGTTCTATTTTTGCAGAAAATTTATATTATTCATGACAAAGACAAAATATAATTTAAAAAAAATTATAACTGCTTTATCTTTTATTTTTTTAATATTAATAATATCTTTTAGCTGTAAACAAAAAAGCTCATTAAAATTAAATAAAAAAATAATATGTAATGCAGAAATTCTTAGCAAAGATAAGAAATTTTTTATCTCTGTTAAAGATAATGAATTTTTTTCAGGAGCATATACTCGAAGCAAAGAAGCTGCGCATTCAGGGAAATTTTCGGCAAAAATAAATAAAAAACATCCTTATACTTTTTCATATAAAATAAATAATGTTCAAGCCGGCGATTATTATAAAATTACTGTATGGAGAAAAAGCAAAAACAACAAAGGCATACTTGTAATTGCAGATAAAACAGCAGAAAAATTCTACGTACCAATACGTAAGCCTGTGAAAACAGAAAAAAATGGCTGGGAGATGTTACAGGCAGATGTTGAAATACCTCATTGTATTAGAAACGAATACATAAAAATTTATATGTGGAATCCTGACAAAGAGCCTGCATATTTTGATGATTTAACAATAGAAAAATTACCTGAAAAAGTATATCCGAGATTCAAAGAAAAATCTTTGAGGATATTTATTGACACCCTTGACATGCTAAAATTATACAAAAAACGTGATATTGCATTTAAAAATGGTGTTCTTGAAACTGCTGATGATGATTGGGTTAAGGCAATGATATTCTACGGAGAAGATATGATGAAAGCCAAAGTAAGATTAAAAGGCGATTGGCTTGACCATCTCCATGGGAAAAAATGGTCTTTTAGAATAAAAATCAGGAAAAATAAATCATGGAAAAACCTTAAAACATTCTCTATACAAAATCCTGTTACAAGAGATTTTTTAAAAGGATATCTGGCTCACAAAATATATGAGAAAGAAGATCTTTTAACTCCACGTTACGATTTTGTCCCTGTAATATTAAACAATAAAAGTCTGGGATTATATGCTTATGAGGAACATTTTGAAAAACAATTGGTAGAAGCTAAAAACCGTAGAGAAGGACCTATACTAAAATTATCTGATTATGGTTTGTGGGCAATACAAAAACTCAGTAAAACAAAAAACAAATTCTATAAATTACCTTATTTTGATGCTTCAGACATTTTGCCTTTTAAACAAAACAAAACGATTGAATCTCCAGTATTAAAACAAGAATTTTTAATAGCACAAAATTTGTATTTTGAATATAAAAACAGATTAAAATCTGCTTCTGAGATTTTTGATGTTAATCTGATGGCAAAATATTTTGCTTTAATAGATTTAACAAAAGGCTATCATGGATTTATTTTTCATAATCAACGATTTTATTATAATCCGGTTACTTGTAAACTAGAGCCTATTCTTTTCGATTGCTACACCGAAGGCGGTCCTTTTGACTTTGTTCATCGTGCTATTGCTGCAAATTCAGATTTTGATCAAAACAAAACTATTAGAGCAACTATGCGTTATAATCTTTTTACTGATACCAGTTTTGTTAAACTTTATATCCATTATCTTGAAAAATATTCTGACGAAAATTACATTAAAAATATTTTGTCAGAATTTAAACCTGAAATTAATAAGTACGAAAATTTAATCAGACAAGAATTTCAATATTATCATTTCGACTCATTATTTTTATTAAAAAATGCTAAAGCCATAAGAGAAGATTTACCTGCATATAAAAAGAAATTCAGGGATAATCCGCATTATGCTGAAAACTATAAAAAATTCCAAACTAACGAGAAAACCTACGACACTATATATTACGAGGGCTTCCCTGAATATTATGTGAACGCATTCATAGAAAAAAAGGAAAATACAAAAAATCATTCAATAATTAAAATCTATAATTATTATCCAAACGACATTATTATACTTGGGACAGGAAAAAATAAAAGGAAAATTAATTATTTCTTTCATCCCGAACCAAACATCTGCTCGTATAATAATCCTGAAAACAAACCTATTGAAGTTGATTCAGACACAACAGCAAAATATTTATTTTTTATGGTAAAAGGGCATTTCAAAACTTTTACCACAGATATTTTTCAATGGAATTCGCCTTATGCTTCTACACCTTTGCAAGAGCTTATGGCAAAATCTACTTTCCCTGAAAATAAAGCTTATACGATTTTAAAAAATAATACAATTCTCTTTAAAAAAGGAAAACATATTGTTAATGAATTTATTATTATTCCGAAAAATTATAAAGTAAAATTTGAACAAGGTGCTGAAATTGACTTCATAAATAAAGGAGGTTTTCTTTCATATTCACCTGTTTATATTCTCGGCACAAAACAAAATCCCGTTAAAATATATTCTAGCGACAGCTCGGCAATGGGCTTTAACGTATTGCAGGCAGGAGGAAGATCTATTGTTAAAAATGCAATATTCGATAATTTAAGCAGACTCAATTACAAAGGCTGGGCTTTAACAGCTGCTGTTTGTTTTTATGAATCTAATGTTGAAATCTATAACACAACATTAAAAAACAATAAAGCCTGCGATGACCAGTTAAACATTGTACGTTCGGATTTTATTATTGACAATTGCGAATTCTATAATACTTTTGCAGATGCTTTTGACTCTGACTTTAGTACAGGAATAGTAAAAAATACAAAATTCACAAAAATCGGCAATGATGCAGTAGACTTTTCAGGCAGCAAAATAAATATTGAAAATTGTAATATCAACAATATTAATGATAAAGGGATAAGTGGTGGCGAAAATTCAACACTATCAGTGTCAAATACTAATATTAATAATTGCAATATCGGTGTTGCATCAAAAGATTTGTCATTAGTTGAAATAAAATCATCTAAAATAAAAAATTGCAAATATGCATTTACTGCTTTTCAGAAAAAGCCTGAATATGGCCCTGCTACTATTATTGCAAAAAAAATAACTTATAATAATAATGATACTTTATATCTGATAGAAACAAATTCGTTATTAAATTTAAACCAAAAACAAATACCGGGAGACAAAAAAGATGTTGCAGATATTTTCTACAATAAATAAAAAAAAATTATAATCTGTGAATCTGTGACAATTTTAAATATTGACTAAATTAAGAAAGAATGAAAATATTTTTGTAATCTATAAATTAAAATTATTTTTGCAAACAAATTAAAAAAACGATAATATGGGAAAATGGAGTTTATTTCAAAAATTTTTAATTACTGAAAGTGCACAAGTTTCTGTTAGTGATTTTATTATAAATTCAGTAATAATAATAATACTTTCATTATTATTAGAACGCACATATACAAAATGTGCAAAAAGCTTGTCGAATAGAAAAACATTCTCAGCAAACTTTTTATTAATTGCCTTTACAACAATGCTTATAATTTCTATAGTAAAATCATCCTTAGCATTATCATTAGGATTAGTAGGTGCATTATCAATAGTTCGTTTCAGAGCTGCCATAAAAGAGCCTGAAGAACTGGCATATTTGTTTTTTGCAATTTCAATAGGTTTGGGATTAGGTGCTAATCAAAGAGTGATTGTTGTGGTAGCATTTTTTGTTATGCTTATAATTGTTTGGGCAAGATATTTCATATCACATAAAAACGAAAGCCAGAACCTTTATTTTACAGTATCAGGAAACAGCTCTAAATCAATACAATTAAATGATATTATTAAAATTGTAAAAGAAAATTTTAAAACTTCAGAGCTAAAACGTTTCGACGAAGGTGACAATATTATTGAAGCTTCTTTTTTAGTTGAAATTGATAAAACTGAAAAAATTCAAAAGTGTAAAGAAGAATTACAAAAATTACACGATAATATTAAAGTTACATTTATCGACAATAAAAGTTATTAATAAATTTTTTTGTTGATTATGGCTAATGAATATACAGCATTAAAAAAAAGCAGATATGAACGTAAATTTGTTGTATCCCAGCTCTCAAAAGCAAATATAGAACAAATTGTAAGAGCACATCCTGCTGCTTTTTCAGAAATATATCATGAGAGATATATTAATAATATTTATCTCGACTCACACAATTTAATGTCGTATATTGATAATAATGTTGGGAAAAGCCATAGAAAAAAAGTTCGTATCAGATGGTATGGCGATTTACTTGGATATATTGAACATCCTATACTGGAGTTTAAATTAAAAACAGGGGCTGTTGGCGATAAACACTCATTCTTCTTAAAACCTTTTGTTTTAGATAAAAATTTTAATATTGATTTATTAAAAAATATATTCAAAAAATCGGATTTGCCTGATCGGGTTATGGACGAAATTTTAACATTAGAACCCACCCTGCTTAACCGTTATTCAAGAAAATATTTTCAGACAATAGACAAAAATTTCAGGCTTACTATTGATACCGATCTGGAATATCACGATATCTCAAGAAGAAACAATAATTTTATTAAACACGATATTAATTATATTGACAATGTAGTTGAGCTAAAATACGAAAATAATAAAGATAATAAAGCGGATTTTATTACTAATAATTTGCCTTTTAGAATGACAAAAAGCTCAAAATATGTAAATGGTATAGAAAAATTTCATTTAAATATAGCTATTTAAAAAAAATTAAATGGTATTTAGTTCAAGTTTATTCCTTTTGTATTTTTTACCTGTATTTTTAATAATTTACAGTTTAATTAATACAAAATACAAAAATATTTTTGCATTAATTGCAAGCATATTTTTTTATTCCTGGGGAGCTCCAAAATTTATTTTTATAGTTTTGGCATCTATTATTATTGATTTCTACCTTGTAGAAAAAATGAATAAGACAAAACCCGGGAATAAAAAAAATATTCTTATTTCTTTATCTGTAATTTTAAATATAGGTTTGCTAGCATATTTTAAATATGCAAATTTCTTTGTTGAAAATTTAAATGCTATTTTAAATAATTTTGGATGTACTTCAGTTGCCTGGACTAAAGTAGCTTTACCTATAGGAATTTCATTTTTTTCATTTCAAAAATTAACTTATTCTGTTGATGTATACAGAAAAGTTCATTCGCCACTAAAAAAAATTAGCGACTATGCTTTATATATTTTAATGTTTCCTCAATTAATTGCCGGACCTATTGTTAGATTTAACGAAATAGCTGACCAAATTGAAGATAGAAAATGGAATGAAAATATTGATAATAAATTAACAGGTTTTTTTAGATTTACTCTTGGGTTAGCTAAAAAAGTTTTAATAGCAAATGTTTTAGGCGAAGAGGCTGATAAAATATTTGCCATGTCGCCAAACGAAGTTACATCAGGCATAGCATGGTTAGGAACGCTGGCCTATACTTTTCAGATATACTTTGATTTTGCAGGTTATTCAGATATGGCTATTGGAATAGGCAGAATGATAGGTTTTGATTTTCCCGAGAACTTCAATAATCCATATATTTCACGAAGCATAAGCGAATTCTGGCGTCGCTGGCATATGACACTTGGCAGGTTTATGAAAGACTATTTATATATCCCTTTGGGTGGCAACAGAGTAAAACCTGTAAGACTATATTTTAACCTTTGGTTTGTATTTCTTGTTTCGGGATTATGGCATGGCGCTGCATGGAATTTTGTCCTCTGGGGTGCTTTTCACGGTATTTTTCTTATTGCTGATAGAATGTTCCTTTTAAAATTTTATAAACGCATAGGTAAAATTCCAAGCACTATAATCACATTTTTTATTGTAATTATTGGCTGGGTGTTGTTTAGATCTGACAATCTTACTCATGCCTTTGGTTTTATGAGCAAAATGTTTGAATTTAAATTCATGGCAACAGATTTCAATTTCAATCTAAAATTTTTTACTATACTCATTATTGCTATTTTCTTCTCGTTTTGGGGTAGTTTTAAAAAAATCGAAGACTGGCAAGTTCGACTTTTTGATAAAAAACAAAATAATAAAACAATAATAATTATGGTAATTTCTTCAATAATTATGTTTATTATAAGTTTATCAGCAATTACTTCTTCAGGTTTCAATCCATTCATTTATTTTAGATTTTAAAACAAATGAAGAAATTAAAAGTAAGTTTATACATATTAATAATTTTAACGCTTGTACTTCCGGAATTACAAAAACAATTTCACTTTTTTAATATACGGAAATTAAAGGGTGCATATATTCTTGCTTCTCAACCCTCAATTAAAGACATGAAATTAAAATCATGGTTAGAGGGTGATTTCCAAAAAAAATTTAACGATGCTATTGAACAACATATTGGTTTTAGAAAAATACTGATAAGAATACAAAATCAAATCGATTATTCATTTTTCAATATTTCTAATGCAGATGATATTATTATTGGAAAAGATGGCTATTTATATGAAGAAAAATATATACTAAGTTTAAAGGGTGATGACTTTATTGGAAATAATAAAATTAAAAATCTTTTATTAAAAGCAAAATTTCTACAAGACACTCTTAAAAAGAATAATACAGATCTTATACTTGTTTATGCCCCTAGCAAAGCACGTTTTTACCCGGAATATATTCCGGATTCATATAAAATAAAAAATAATGAGACTACAAATTTTGATAATTTTATTAAAATATCAGATGAACTAAAACTTAATTATATTGATTTTAACACTTATTTCACAAAAATAAAGGATACATCAAGATATCCATTATATTCAAAATGTGGAACTCATTGGAGTAATTATGGAATGCTATTATGTACAGATTCATTAATAAATTATATTGAAGAAGTTCATAAAACAAAACTTCCTCATATTCATTGGAATGGAGTAAGAATATCAAACGATATAAAATCAGGAGAATATGACATTGAACAAACAATGAACCTTTTATGGGAAATGCCACATGATAATATGGCTTATCCCAAATTTAAGGTTGAAGAAAATTCAGAAAATAAAAAATTAAATCTTCTTTCTGTCGCTGATAGTTATTATTGGGGTATTTTTATGTCAGGTTTACCAAAAAAACTTTTCCGTAAAAATAATTTTTGGTATTATAATAAAAAAGAATACCCTTTAGTAAAGGGGCAAAAAAAACCTAAAGAAGTTCAAGACCTGAATCTCTATCAATCAATAATTAATACAGATGTAATTGTTTTACTGGCAACAGAATGTAATCTTTCTAATTTTTCATTTGGTTTTATTGATAATGCTTATAATTTATTTAAAGGTAATAATA
>JAGGUV010000071.1 GCA_021158345.1 Bacteroidales bacterium | reverse complement strand
GATTCTTTATTCAAATTAAATAGCCTTGTCAGCATAAAAGGCAAGGCATTATCTTTCACAGGAAACAGTGTTAGCAATGCCAAAGTAAAATTTAATGTTGTCCGTAAAGCCAGATTCCCCCGTAACTTCGGCTATTTTATCGATTATTATAATCAGCCTGAAACTATGATTGCCTCAGGCGAAACCTCTACTGACATCAATGGAAATTTTATTATTAATTTTAAAGCTATCCCTGATTTTTATATTGATAAAAAAACAAATCCTGTCTTCGATTTCCTTATTAGTGCTGATGTTACTGACATCAACGGAGAGACACATTCTGCCCAAAATATTGTTTCGATAGGTTACAAAGCTTTAAAATTTTATGTTGATATTCCTGAAATTCTCAACAACAAAACCAAAGAGGATTTTAAAATTATCACGAGGAATTTCTCTGATAAATTTATTCCTGCAAAAGGCGAGATTAGTATTTATAAATTAAAAGAAAACACTAAAATTTTCAGAAAACGACTATGGCAAAGACCTGACAAGTTTTTAATGTCAAAAGAAGAATTTTATAATTTTTTCCCTCTTGATGTTTATGATAATGAAGACAATGTTAAATCTTTTGAAAAAGAGAAACAGGTTTTTGATTATAATTTTGATACAGAAAAAGACACATTATTTAAGATTGAGAACCTTGCTAACTTTCAGCAAGGGAATTATTTGCTGACAGCAAAAACCAAGGATGTTTTTGGTGAAGACATTGAAATAAAAAAATATTTCAGGATTTATTCTTTGGCAGATAAAAAAATGCCTGATAATTCCACAAATTGGTTTAATGTACTGAAAAGCTCGGGTGAACCCGGGGAAAAAGTTTCTTTTGTTTTTGGGTCTAAATATAAAAAAGCCAATGTTTTATACGAAGTATATCTTAAAGATTCTGTTATCAGCAGAAAATGGATAAAAATCAGTAATGAAAAAAAATTGATTGAAATACCGGTAAAAGAACAATACAGAGGCAATATTGCTTTTTCTGTTTGCTTCATCAAAAATAACAGAGTTTATAAAAATTATTCAATAATCAATGTCCCGTTTACTGATAAAAAATTAGATGTCAAAGTAGAAACATTCAGAAAGGAGATGTTCCCCGGCACAAAACAGGAATGGAAAATTACTGTAAAAGATAAATTAAAAGGACAAAATTCTGCTGCCGAAATATTATGCTCAATGTATGATGCTTCTTTGGATGAATTTGTCAAAAACAAATGGAATTTCGATTTATACAAACCAAATTATATCCCTGACAAATGGAAGACAAAGTATTCGTTTAAAATTAATTCGAGCAGACAGTATTATCACAGAAATTATAATTTTATAAGACCTGTAATCCGGGATTATGACAGATTAAACTGGTTTGGCTTTGATAATTTTGGATACTCTACATATAAAAATATTGATATGAGGGAAAAAGGTCTTGGTTACGGAAATATCAGAGCATCAGCAAAAGGCGAACCTTTAGGTGATGAATTAATAACTGCAGAGACACAATCGCTTCAGCAAGAAGAAAAAATTATCAGTAATGAAAAGCCTGAATTTAAATTAAGGCGTAATTTCAATGAAACAGCTTTTTTCTATCCTGATTTATCTACTGATAAAAACGGAGAGATAATTTTAAAATTCACAGCTCCCGAATCGCTCACAAAATGGAGGCTGCTTGCACTTGCTCATACCAAAGACTTGAAAACAGGTTTTATTGAAAAAACTGTTGTAACAGCAAAAAAATTAATGGTAATTCCTAATGCTCCACGATTTTTCAGGGAAAACGACACCTGTTTTTTCTCAGCTAAAATCATTAATTCTTCCAATCGGGATATCAATGTTAAAACATATATTAATTTTTTTGATGCAATAAACTCCTCACCTGTTGACAGTGTTTTAGGAAATTTTAATTATTCAAAAATCATAAAAATCAAGAAATCGGAAAGCAAGTCAGTGAAATGGAAAATCCATATTCCTGAAGGATTACAAGCCATAAAATATAAAATTTATGCTGTTGCAGATAATTTTTCTGACGGCGAAGAAAAAACAATTCCTGTACTGACAAATAAAATATTTATCACCGAAAGTCTGCCTCTTTTTGTGAATGATGATAAAACTAAAAAAATTAATTTTAAAGATTTAATAAACAATAAACCTGAGGATAAAAAGACAAATCATAAATTAACACTTGAGTTTACAACTAATCCTGCATGGTATGCCATTCAGGCGCTTCCTTATTTAATGGAAACTCCTTATGATTGTTCGGAGAGAATTTTTAGCAGATATTATGCAAATAGTATTGCAAGCAAAATTTTAAATTCAAATCCAAAAATAAAAGAAGTATTTGAAAATTGGAAGACATTATCTCCAAATGCTCTTTTATCGAACCTTGAAAAAAATCAGGAATTAAAAAATATTATTTTACAAGAAACGCCATGGGTGAAAGATGCAGAAAACGAAACTGAAAGCAAACAACGACTGGCATTGCTTTTTGATTCAAACAATATTTCAAACCAACTGAATACTACATTAAACAAATTAAGACAATTACAGGTTTCAAATGGAGCGTGGCCATGGTTCAAGGGTATGAGAGACAGCCGTTTTATCACTCAGTATATTGTTACGGGTTTTGCAAAACTCAACAAACTCGGCATAATTGACATCAATAAAAATCCTGACATAAAAACTATGATTAGCAAAGCTGTGAAATATCTCGATGACAGGATTTGCGATGATTATAAAAATATAAAAAAATATCACAAAGAAAATTTAGATAAAAATAATATCAGCAGTCTGCAAATTCAATATTTGTATGCAAGGAGTTTTTTAAAAGATTTTAAAATTGTAAAAAATAATAAAGAAGCCTTTGATTATTTTTCAGGACAAGCAAAGAAATTCTGGGTTAAGAAAACCATTTATCAGCAGGCAATGATTGCCATTGCTTTAAACAGATATGGAGATAATATTGTCCCTATGAAAATTATCTCCTCATTAAAAGAAAGAGCTTTGTATTCTGATGAAATGGGTATGTATTGGAGAACAAAAAATATAAATTACAGATTTCAGACTTCATCTGTTGAAACCCAAGCTATACTTATTGAAGCTTTTAACGAGATAGCAAAGGATAATATCTCTGTTGAAAAAATGAAGACATGGCTTTTAAAACAAAAACAAACACAAAACTGGAAGACAACAAAAGCAACTGTGGAAGCTTGCTATGCTTTGCTTGAAAATAATACGAAATTAATATCAAATGATTGCTCTGTAAAAATAAGTTTGGGAAATATTAATATTGACACAAAAAAATCAAAAGATTTAAATATTGAGTCAGGCACAGGATATTTTAAGACATCGTGGAATAAAAATGAAATATGCCCTCAGATGGGAAAAATCAGTGTAAAAAAATCAAATAAAGGAACTGCCTGGGGCGCTGTTTACTGGCAATATTTTCAGGATGCTGATTTGGTTAAACATCACAAATCACCTTTATCAGTAAACAAAAAAATATATCTGAAAAAATATACAGACAAAGGTCCTGTATTGCAGTCAATAAATGATAATTCTACGATTAATACAGGAGATAATATTGTTGTGAGGATAAAAATAATTGTTGACAGGGATATGGAATATGTCCATTTAAAAGATATGCGTGCCTCGGCTTTTGAACCTGTAAATGTTCTCTCAGGATATAAATACAAACAAGGGTTGGGATATTATCAAAACACAACTGACGCTGCTACAAATTTCTTTTTCAATTATCTGAAAAAAGGAACATATATTTTTGAATATTCCTTAAAAGCATCACAAAAAGGAAATTATTCTAATGGCATCACAACAATACAATGTATGTATGCCCCTGAATTTACAAGCCATTCAAAGGGAATTAGAATTCATATAAAATAATTGCAATTCACGAATTGTATCTATTCACGAATTGTATCTATTATTTATAAATAATTTTTTGAGAATATTTTTTTGAATTATTAATAATATTTAAAATATAAATACCTTTTGAATATTTCGAGATATTTATTTTTTTATGATAAACACCTTTAAAATTTTTAAGATTATCAGAAAAAATAATTTTACCGTTAACATCATTTATCATAATATTAAGATTTCCTGATTTGTAATTATTAAAATCAATAGTAAATTCACCATTATTTGGATTCGGGAAAACCTTAATATTTTTGACAGAATTATTTTCATCAATGCTTGTGGTAACGTCATAAGAAGCTGTAAAAAGACCTCTGCCATGAGAAGCAGCGCAAACAGTATTATCAGCCTTTCTTAAACTAAGCATATCAACTCTTACATTTGCCATACCTGTATTTTCAGGGTGCCAGATTACATTTTCGGCAGACAGGTCATCAGTAGTCCAAATGCCTGTTTCAGTAGCGAGCATAGCCTGATTGGTGTTGTCAGGATGATAAAGGCACCATCGTATTGGCATATCAGGCAAATTACCTTCTTTATTTTTCCATGAGAGACCTCCGTCAAGGGTCTGCCAAACAGAAGTAACACCATAATTAGAAAATGCCACCAATAAAGTATCGTCAGAATTTCCTACGCTAATACACGAGATATTGGCAAAAGGAAAATCTGTTCCTGTAATCTCTGAAACCTCGGGAACATCCTGTGCATTTTCAACTTTAAAGAGCCTCCCCGACTGTGTGCCAATAAATAAAGTAGCTTTGTTTTCAGGAGAATTAGGCGATAATTTTATATGAGAATACGGAACTTCCGAGCCTGTATTCAAAAATAGATAATTACCCTGAATATTATCAGGAATACCTTTTATTCTTACAAACATATCCTTACGAGAGCCCTCAAAAGTCATTGCATTAGCATACAAAGTATTATATCTGGAATCATAATCAGCAGGGTTAATAAAAGTTCCGCAAGAATAATTGCCAATATCTTGATAATATGAACCATTATTAAAAACAGAGTATCTGTTATCGTAAATAGAAACAATAAACAAATTAGGTTCGTCTTCATCGTAGAAACAATAAGCACCGTCGCCTCCTTCAACCATATCATTAATAGTAAGAGGCGAGCCTGTGTAATATAAACTGCCGTTATCCTGCAAACCGCCAATCAATTTATTTGTTCCTGCAACAGGATTTATAGCACAAGTATAATATTGAAGAGTATTATAATTGTTATTTCTTTCCATAAATTTTACATTGTTTTCATCAGCATTGGAGGAGTAAAACACACCACCGTCGGAAGAAAAAATTATTTCAGAAGAGGAATTTGGTTTAAACACCTGAGCATGTTGATCGGCATGAACATAATCATCACCACCGCCATAATACATCAAAGACCAGTCAGACAGATGACTCCACGATTGACCTCCGTTAAGAGATTTATAAACATCCATACCACCGGCAAAAACAGTATTTGCATTGTTGGGGTCGACAGTAGCAGTTAAAGCATGCCACGAAAGATAAGCCCAATCAGAGGAAGGTAAATTTACTTCTTGCCATGTTTCTCCTTTGTTCTCTGTTTTCAAAATATATTTACACGAAAAAGAGCCAAAACCTTCTACAAGGTTATCATTTGTTCCAACAGAATAAAAAGCATAAACAACATTAGCATCAGAAGGAGCATTGGCAAGCATAACTCTACCGGGTATATAATATGAAGGATTATTAATAATAATATTATAATAATTGTCGTAAATAGTCCATGAGTCGGGAATGCCATCATCAGAATATAAAATTGTAGAGCCGCCGTCACCGTTTAAATTTCTCATAGTCCCCACAAAAATCCTTCCGTCTGAAGCAATGGCAATATCAGCAGGAGCATAAGGCAGGTCTTTATTAATAATATCGGGTAAAACCTGTTGCCATGATTGACCTCCGTCATCAGAACGAAAAAGTCCGTCGGAAGGCGTACTTTGATGTTGTGCGCCTTTATAAAATCCTGAAACAACACCTGCATATATTACGCTTATACCGTTTTCGTTTCTGATAGCTATATCAGTGATATATGCAAAGTCTTCTGTTGAAGGTATCAGATTCCAAGACTGGCCGCCATCAACAGATTTAAAAATTCCAAAGCCAATGGATGAAGACTCTCTGTATATTGTAACAGCAGTCTGCGCTTCACCTGTCCCAACATACATTATCATAGGATTGTTCGGGTCGTAAATGATACAGCTTATTGAAAGATTATCCCAGAAATCATTAACAGGATACCATTGTGAAGCTTCATCAGTAATGTCATTATTATACCACAGTCCGCCTGTAACACCTCCTGCCCATACTTTTTTTAATGATGTATCATTGGGGTCCCACATAATAGCTCTTGTTCTGCCTCCCATTTTTGCAGAAGTCCCCTGCCACTCTATCGCATCAAAAAAATTGTCTTTGTTTTTGATAAGGTCAATGGTTGTTTTATAAGCTGTTTTAAGTCTTTTGGCAGGCACATAGCCTAATTTTGGATCTAAAGTCATAAAATAATCCTGCATCACTGCCATGTCAGGACAATCCATTTTTTCTAATCCCTCTTCTTTTTCAGGTATGTTTTTTATTTCTTTATATTTTTCATTTAAAAACTTTTCATAATATTTTCTGTCATACTGATTATTGGTTTTATTAATTTTTAAAATAAATAATACTGATGCTATAACAAAAACAGATAATATGCTATAAGTAAATTTTCTTTTCATATTTTTTATATTTACAATCTGTTAATAAGAAATCCATTAGAAAATTTATAATTAAAACTCTTTGCTTAAGAATAAATATATTTTACTGATAATGAATTTAAATTTTCTGAATAAACATACAAAATTAGTATTTTCCTGTTTCAATGGCAATTTTTTTTAATTTCGCATTTTAAAATTAATTTTAATTGAATAAAGCGTTTAAAATATGTTAAGATCACATAATTGCGGTGAATTAAATATAAAAGATATTGACAAAAAAGTAGTATTATGCGGCTG
>JAGGUV010000187.1 GCA_021158345.1 Bacteroidales bacterium | reverse complement strand
TATAATGATGTAAGATGTTTAATTTTTATAAAAAAAGAAGAAAGCCGTATAATTTTGGTATTGTCTTAAGTGGAGGTGGTGCCAGAGGTTTCGCACATCTCGGAGTCTTAAAAGCTTTAAATCAATACAATATTTTTCCTGATGTTATTTCAGGCGTTAGCGCAGGCTCTATTGTTGGGGCTTTTTATGCTGACGGTTATTCTCCTGACGAAATATTTGAACTTTTTACTGACTCTAAGATATTTAATTTTTTGAAACTGAATATTCCTAAAAAGGGGTTTGGAAATCTTAACGGATTGAAAAAACTCCTTGATGAAAATCTTAGAGCCCGGACTTTTGAAGAACTTAAAATACCTTTGTTTATCACTGCCACCGACCTTAACAATGGAAAATCTGTATATTTTAATAAAGGTGAAATTAAAGATGTTGTGCTTGCGTCTTCTTCTATTCCTGTTATTTTTTCTCCTATTGAAATTGATAACATCTCTTATGCCGACGGTGGTATTATGAATAATTTTCCTGTTGAGCCGATAATAAATATCACTAAAAAATTAATTGGTGTTTATGTTACTTCTATAGAATATGCTGATGAATTTAAAAATTTATTTAATATTGCCTTAAGGTCTTTTCATCTTGGTATTGCAGCAAATGTTCATGCTAAATCCCAGAAAATGAATTTATATATTGAGCCTAAGGGTATTGGCAAATTTAAAGTCCTTGATGTTAGTAAAGGCAAGGAAATATTTGATTTAGGTTACAACGAAACAATAAAGGTTTTAAAGGACAGTAACTTTAAATTTTAATTTTAGATAGAAAATAGTGTTATGCAATTAAAAAATCCTGACAAGGTACTTATAATTCTTTTAACAGGTGTTTTTATCGGGGCTTTTGATATTGCTGTTACAGGTCCTGCAATTGCTTCTATTAAACAATATTTTAATGTTGATCAAAGATTATTATCTTGGATATTTTCCATTAATGTTTTATTTACTTTAGTATTTACTCCTTTTATTACTCGTTTATCTGATGTGTTTGGACGAATAAAAATATTTACCATATCATTGTTAATATTTTTGACAGGCTTGCTTTTTGTAGTATTATCTCAGAATTATTATTGTCTTTTAGCAGGCAGAGCAATTCAGGGAATTGGAGTAGGAGGGATATTTCCTGTTGTTCCGGCAATTATCGGCGAGTATTTTCCTGTTAGTAAACGAGGCCACGCTCTTGGTTTAATCGGCGGAGTTTTTGGTGTGGCAAATATTATTGGTCCTCTTGTTGCAGGATTCATTTTGATTTCATGGTCATGGAAACTGCTATTTGTTATTAATATTCCTTTGGTTGTTTTTGTGATTATTTCAGCTATTAAAGTACTTCCAAAAGATAAAATAAAGCATAAATTAAAATTTGATGTTTTGGGAAGTATTTTACTCGGTCTTGCTATTGGCACTTTTGCTTTTGGTATTAACAAAATTAATACTCATGATATCTTTAATAGTTTATTAAATGATTTCTTTCTTTATTTTATTTTTTCTGTTTTTATATTTTTAATATTGATTTTTGTTGAAAAGAGAGCTGAAAATCCTGTTATCAGCACAAAGTTTTTTAAGTCGAGACAGATAAAAATAGCTTTTGCCTTAGCTTTGGGAACAGGTTTTTTTCAGGCTTGTTTTATTTTTTTCCCAAATATGCTTTCCGAAAATTTGAATATTACTGCATCTAAAGCAAGCTTTATGCTCTTGCCAATTGTTCTCGCTATGTCGGTAGGAGCACCTTTAGCAGGCAAAATTGTTGACATAACAGGCTCTAAAAAAGTACTTCTAACAGGTTTAAGCTTTGTATTTGTAGGTTTGATAATAATAAGCATTTTTACTGCTACTAATTTATATTATTTCGCAGGATTTGTTTTTGGACTTGGTCTTTCTTCTCTTGAGAGTTCTGGAGTAAGGTATATTATGTTAAATGAAGTAAATCCTGATGAAAGAGCTACTGCACAAGGAATGGTTTCAATTTTTATTAGCTCGGGGCAGTTAATAAGTGCGTCGCTGATTGGTGCTGTTGCTGCTTCTTATTCCGGAATTTTTTCCTCAGGATATAATTATTCATTTCTGTTAATAAGCATCTTGGCTTTGCTATTAATTGTTATCGGATTTTTTCTTAAAAGTAAAAATAATGAAATTGATGAATAGACACTCCAAACTTATTTATTTTCTGTCAATTTCCATAATCTCAAGGTCTTTAATCTCTTTTTTATCAATACAAAAACGAACGAAAGTTATTTTTTTATGATAACCTGTTTTGCCTGCTGCTCCGGGATTTATATGAAGCAGGTTGTATTTTTTATCATAAATTATTTTTAAAATATGTGAATGACCACAAATAAACAAATCAGGTTTTTCTTTTAAAATAATGTCTTTTGCAGGTTTATAATAGTTGTTTGGATATCCGCCAATATGAGTCATAAAAACTTTTACATCTTCACATTGAAAAATTTGATGTTGAGGATATTCATGTCTAACGTCAAAGTCGTCCATATTTCCGTAAACTGCCCTTAAAGGTTTAAAAATTTTTAAATCCTCTGTAATATCAATATTTCCAATGTCGCCGGCATGCCATATTTCGTCACAATTTTTAAAAAAATTAAATATTTTTGGATGAAGATAATTATGTGTATCTGAAATTAATCCTATTTTAATCATTTTTTTATTGATAAAAATAATATATTTGTATATTGCAAAAATAATCAAAAGTTGATTTAAAAAAATTAATTATATTTTCTATGGAAGAAAAAATAAAATTCAATGTCTTAATTGTTGATGACAGGCCTGAGAATCTGTTAACATTAGAAAGTTTACTTGAAAATCCCGAACTGAATATTATAAAAGCAAATTCGGGTAATGAAGCTCTTAGTTTAATGCTTAAATATAGTTTTGCATTAGTATTGCTTGATGTACAAATGCCTGTTATGGATGGCTTTGAAGTAGCTGAATTGATGCGTGGTAGTGAAAGAACAAAAGATATACCCATTATTTTTATTACTGCTATTAGCACAGATAGAAAATATATTTTTAAAGGTTATGAAAAAGGTGCCATTGATTATTTATATAAGCCTTTGGATGTAGAGTTGTTAAAAAATAAAATCAATGCTTATATTGATTTTTTTAAACATAAATATTTCCTTCAACAAACTACAAATAAGCTAAAGAAAACCGTAGAAGAGTTAAATAAAGCAAAAGAAATTGCTGAACAAGCCACAAAAGCAAAAAGCTCATTTCTTGCTAATATGAGCCATGAAATACGCACTCCGTTAAATGGTATTATTGGAATGGCTGAATTAATATTAATGGATGACCTACCAACCATACAGAGAGAAAGAGTTAAAGATCTTAAACTTTCAGGGGAATCTCTTCTCGAAATTATTAATGAAATATTAGATATCTCAAAAATTGAAGCTGAAAAAATTGAATTGGAAAAAATAGAATTTAGCTTAAGGGAAGTCTTAAAAAAAGTTATTCAATTGCTTTCTATTAAAGCTAATGCCAAAAATTTGGATGTTATCTTAGATATTACTCCTGACATGCCTGATGTTGTTATTGGTGATCCTTTACGAATCCGTCAAATATTAATAAACCTCTTAGGAAATGCTATTAAATTCACAAAACAAGGCGAAGTAGGCATTTATGTTGACAGCAAGCCTTTACGTGAAAATCAGGTGGAAATAATGTTTTCTGTTAAAGATACAGGCATTGGTATTGATGAAGAGAAAAAGGAACATTTATTTCAATCATTTACTCAGGCTGAAAGTTCTACTACACGAAATTATGGTGGTACAGGTCTGGGACTTACTATCTCAAAAAAATTAGTTGAAATGATGGGAGGAAATTTATCTGTTGAAAGTAAACTAAATATGGGAAGTAATTTTTATTTTTCTTTAGTATTTGAAAAAGGTCTTGATAAAAAAGAAAAATGGGATTTTAAAAATAAAGCTCCTTTAAAAAATATCTCTGCTCTTATTGCTTATAAAAATAAAAATGCCTATAAATCATTAATACAATTACTTAATTATTGGGATATAAAATCAGATTTTGCAAATGATGTTGATGAGATTGTTTTTAAAATAAATCAATCTGATAAAGAGAATAGCCCTTATAATTTATTTATTATTGATACATCATTATATGATAGTATTGATATTATTATCAAAGAAGTTAATAAAATACCTAAGCAGTTTTTTTCAAAGATAATTTTATTGTTTAATAATTTTTCTGCTGTTAATTTTAATAAAATTAGTAATGCCGGTTTTATTAATAATTTATTAAAACCTGTTTTTCAATGTGAGCTGAAGCAAAAAATTTCTGAAATATTTAATCTGGAGGAAAATAATTATATTGACAAAAAGGCTTATAAAGAGGAAACAGAAAAGAAAACAAACAAACCTTTATCAATATTATTAGTAGAAGATCAAATAATAAACAGAAAAATAGTTTTAGGATTTTTAAAGAAAAAACAATGGAATATTCAGACTGCCGAAAATGGTCTTGAAGCTGTTAATATTGTTAAAGAAAACAATTTTGATATAATTTTAATGGATATTCAAATGCCAAAAATGGATGGCTTTGAAGCTACAGAACGAATTAGAGAGTATGAAAAAGAAAAAAACACTCATACTCCTATTATTGCAATGACTGCTTATGCCATGAAAGGTGATAGGGAAAAATGCTTATCAAAAGGTATGGATTATTATATTACTAAACCTATTGTCTCTAAAGAACTTATCAAGACAATTGAAAAATTTACATCTTAAAAATTATATTTTCCAGGCACTTGAATACTTTATAAATATAAAAAATATGAAGAAAAAAAATAAGAATAAATTCAAATGGACTTTTACCCCTTCCTTACATATTGGAATTGGAAAATCTTTATTTATATGGTTTTTACTTATTTCATTTGTCCCATTAGTTACTGTGAGCTTTATTAATTATATGAATGCCTTTAAAAGCCTTACTAATGTTACTAACAAAACATTGATTACCACTTCAAAGCTTAGAGTACAAAATATAAACTTATTTTTTGAAAATATTTTTAATGATATTGGAATACAGGCAAAATTAAATTCTAATATCAATTTTTTTAAAAGTTTGTCAAAAGACTATCAAGCGAGTAACCTTAAATTAAAATCTTATGTTAATAGTAAAAGATGGAAAAATTACAGTAATAAAAAATTAAAAGAATTAAAAAATATTTCCGAGTTGGAAGGCTATTATGACATACGTTTTATTGATAAAGAAGGAAATATATTATTTTCATTAAATTATGAAGATGATCTTGGAACAAATATATATACTGGCAAATATTCAAAAACTTTATTTGCAGAGACATCAAAAAAAGCATTGGAAAAAGATTTGGTTTTGTTTTCCGATTTAGAATATTATAAGCCTTCAAATAATAAAATTTCAGGATTTATTATTAAAAGCATGAAAGATAGTGATGATAATATTTTTGGATTAATTGCTTATCAAATATCATCAGAACAATTAAATACTGTTATGCAAAGAAGTGTTGGCATAGGAAAAACAGGTTTGGCTTTTATAATTGGTCCTGATCAATTTTTAAGAACATCAACAAGTACTTTTTATAATGATTCAATACTTCAGAAAAAAATTAACACTGTTATCACCCGTAATTGGAAAAATTTTTATACTCGAAATAAAGTAAATTATAATACTTTGACTGATTCTTTATATAAAAATGATGGTAAGTTATTAGCATATAAAAATGCAGAAGGCATATGGGTTTATGGCTTGTATATGAATCTAAAGAGATTATCTGATTATGGTATTCACTGGGCAATTTTTGAGGAGTTTGATCATTCCGAAGCTTTTTTGTATAACAAAGAATTACTAAAAACTGTTAAGATTTCTTTGATAATAACCCTGATAATTGTATTTGTATTATCATTAATTATTAGTATGAGATTTGTTTATCCTTTAAAAGAACTTTCTGCTTGGGCTAAACAGGTTGCAAGAGGTGAGCTTAAAAATAAAGATATCTGGGCTCCTAAAAATGAAGTAGGAGAGATGAAAGACGCTTTTAATAATTTGGTTCATTCTTTACAGGAATTTTCAAAAATCTCCCAGCTTATTGCTTTTGGTGATTTTTCTCAAAAATTTAAAATCAGAAGTAAACACGATGTCCTTGGTATATCAATAAACCAGGTCGTAGATAATTTTAGGGAAGTTGTAAAACAATCAAATGAAATTGCAGGTGGTAATTATTCTAACATTATTAAGCCTAGAAGTAAAAATGATACTCTCGGTATTGCATTGTATGAGATGACTAAAACCCTTAAAGAATCTTCAGAAGAAATTAACAGGCAGGACTGGATTAAAACAGGTACTACAAATTTAAATGATAAAATCAGTGGTATAAGAAATCTTTCTAAATTATCTGATGTTATTATTTCTTTTATTACCAGATATCTTAAGTCTGAAATTGGATTATTGTATATTCTGGAAAAAGATGATTATCTGAAATTATATGCTTCATACTCTTTTTATGATAAAGAAAATAAATTTAAAAGAATAAAGATTGGTGAAGGCCTTGTTGGTCAGGCTGCTAAAGAAAAACGGATAATTGAATATGACAATGTTAACAAAAATCTACCAAAATTAAATTATGGCGTTGATGAAAAAATCCCCGAACATTTTATTTTTGCCCCTTTTATTTATGAAAATGAATTTATTGGAGTATTACAATTAGGTGCTTCCGAAAAATTTGATGAGACTAAAAAATTATTTCTTGGCTTAGCATTAGATATCATTGCTGTATCAATATCCTCAGCACAATCAAATGCTAAACTTCAAAATTTATTATCACAAACACAGGAGCAAAAGGAAAAACTGCAGGTACAACAGGAAGAATTGCGACAGACTAATGAAGAACTTGAATTGCAAACACAGGCTCTGAAAGCCTCTGAAGAAACTTTACAAGTACAAAAAGAAGAATTAAGTGTTTCTAATGAAGAACTTGAAAAAAGAACCCATGACCTTGAAATTGAAAAGGAAAATATTAATAAAAAAAATGAAGAGCTTAAAATAGCTCAAAAAGAAATTGAAGGAAAAGCCAAAGCTCTTGCTCTTAGCAGTAAGTATAAATCCGAATTCCTTGCTAATATGTCGCACGAATTGCGTACTCCGTTAAATAGTATTCTCGTTATGTCTCAACTCCTGGTAACTGATAAAAATAAAAATTTAACTGAAAAACAACTTCAGTTTGCAAAAACTATTTTTTCTTCAGGTACTGATTTGCTTAATCTTATTAATGATATTCTTGACCTCTCTAAAGTTGAATCAGGAAAAGTTCAGGCTAATATTGAAGTCGTAAAATTTTCTTTGATAAAAGAACAACTTGAAAAAGTTTTTATTCCCCTAGTTAAAGATAAAAATATTGACTTTTCTATTGATATTGATGAAAATTTACCGGAAGATATAACTACTGATTCACAAAAATTATTACAAATCCTGAAAAATTTACTTTCTAATGCTATTAAATTTACTGAAAAGGGAAGAGTAACCTTAAAAATTTGCAGACCTTATAAAAAAAGCATATTAAAGAATTTAAAATTTGATAAAGATAAAGCTGTTGCTTTTGAAGTCTCTGATACAGGTATAGGGATATCTGAGGAAAAAGCTAAGATTATTTTTGAAGCATTTCAACAGGCTGATGGTACTACAAGCAGAAAATATGGTGGTACAGGTCTTGGACTTTCTATTTCCAGAAGCTATTCACATCTTTTGAATGGTGATATATTTTTGGAAAGTAAAATTAATAAAGGTTCTGTTTTTACTGTTGTTTTACCTGAAAAATATGAAAAATTAGCAGATGATAATCAAAATATTGATGATGCTGAGAAACCTGAAAAAATTGAAAGTGATGAAATTAAGAGTCCTGCTAAAGATAAGGATATAAAAAGTTTTAAACAGACTAAGCTCCCTGATAACATTATTGATGACAGAAATTTTATTAAAAAAGGCGATAAATTTTTATTAATAATAGAAGACGACCCTGCTTTTAATAATGTATTGTATGATCTTGCAAAAGACAAAGGCTTTAAAACTATGATTGCTGTTGATGGTGAAACAGGACTTTATTTTGCCGATTATTATAGTCCCTCTGCAATTATTCTGGATATTGGTTTGCCTGGCATCGACGGCTGGGAAGTTATTACAAGGCTTAAAGCTAATCCCAAAACTAAAAATATTCCTATACATTGTATTACTGCTTCAGACAAAAAAGATAAAGCTTTTAATATGGGCGCTGCAGGTTTCTTACATAAGCCTGTGAGCATTGAAGCTCTTGACAAGGTGTTGAAAAAAATTAAACTTATTATCTCAAAATCATTGAAAAAAATATTGATAATTGATGATGAAGAAATTATTAGAAAGAGTATTTTATCTTTAACTAAAAATGATTCTATTGATACAACTGCTGTTGATAATGGAACTGAAGCCTTAAAACTCCTCGATGAGAATAATTACGATGCTGTTATTCTTGACCTTGGTTTAAACGATATGTCAGGGTTTGACATTCTTGAGAAAATCAGAAAGGATAAGAAAATTGCTAAAATTCCTGTGATTATTTATACAGGAAAAGAATTAAATAAAAAAGAAGAAGAAAAATTACAGAAATATGCTAATAGTATTATTGTTAAAGGTCCCAGATCGCTTGAACGACTCTCTGATGAAGTAAAATTATTCTTATATTCTGTGGATAAAAAATCAGATAAACAAAAAAATAAAAAGAATTTACCAAACAATGATTTATCTTCTTTACATAACAAAAAAGTATTACTTGTTGATGATGATATGCGAAATGTTTTTGCCTTGACAAATGTATTAGAAGAACACGGATTAAAAGTTATTGTTGGTAGAAATGGTGTAGAATGCCTTGAGCAATTAAAACAAAACCCTGATGTTAATATTGTGTTAATGGATATTATGATGCCTGTAATGGATGGCTTTGAAGCTATGAAACATATAAGAAAAGATGTTAAATACGCCAAACTGCCAATTATTGCTATTACTGCAAAAGCTATGAAAGGTGATAGAGAAAAATGTATCGCTGCAGGTGCTACCGAGTATTTGCCTAAACCTGTTGATGTTGACAGACTGATTTCTTTATTAAGAGTTTGGCTGTTTAAATAATTTATGAATTCTTTTAATTCTGATTTACTTTAGCCTTTAACCTTCCGATAGCTATCGGAAAGCCTTTAGCCTTTAACCTTTAGCCTTTAGCCTTTAGCCTTTTTAACCTTTAGCCTTGTTTTCTCTCAGCTATAACGATTGAATGACCCTGATGAAATATTCAGTAAACTGAATTTCATAGGGTAAACCTCCAAATGATAACTTAATGACTATTAATGACAACAGAAAAATCTAAGGAATAAAAAAAAGTGCCCGGAACAGGGCTCGAACCTGCACAATCGCAATGATTACTGGTCCCTGAAACCAGCGCGTCTACCAATTCCGCCATCCGGGCTAAAAAAAATTAAAAAAAAAGATTGAAATTATTTTTTCAATCTTTTTTATGTAGTACCCAGGACAAGATTTGAACTTGCACGACCGTAAGGTCACTACCCCCTCAAAGTAGCGTGTCTACCAATTCCACCACCTGGGCTTTTTAAGGTTGCAAATGTATAATTTTTTATTTTAATTTTTTATCTCTTCTGCTAATTTTTTTTTCAAAAATATTCTTATATTTGAAAATATTAATCTTTTATTTTTTTAAATATGTTCTCAAAATCTGATATACAGCAAATTAAAGATAAAAATATTGACATCAATATTATTAAAAAACAAATAGAGAATTTTAAAAACGGGTTTCCTTTTGTTACCTTAGTTCAGGCTGCAACAAAACAAAACTCTATTATTTCTTTTAATAAAACTGAAATAGATAATTTGATAAATTATTATTCTAAGAAATCTATAAAAAGACAGGTGCTGAAATTCGTTCCCTGTTCCGGCGCTGCTACCCGTATGTTTAAAAACTTACTCGCTTTTGTGAATGATTTTAAAAATACAGATACTGTTTTTTATGATGATTTTTTTGAAGATAAAAGTTTTTACTCTGTATATTATTTTTTTAAAAACATAAAAAAATTTGCTTTTTTTGATGATCTAAAAAATATGATGTCAAAAGCAGGTTATGATATTTTAGAATGTATTGACAGTAAAAAATATATTTTAATACTTGAATATCTTCTGACAGACAAAGGTTTAAACTATTCTAATTTGCCAAAAGCCTTATTGAAGTTTCATGTTTATAATGACGGCAATCGTATGTCAGTGGAAGAGCATCTTGTTGAGGGTGCTGCTTATTGTCCTGATAAAAACAAAAATGTCAGAATTCATTTCACTGTCTCTCCTGAACATAAAAAAGCTTTTATCAAGGCAATTAATACTGTCAAAATAAAATATCAAAAAATGTTTTCTGTTAAGTATGATATTGATTATTCAATTCAGAAACCTTCTACAGACACTATTGCTGTGGATTTAAACAATGAGCCTTTCAGAAATGATGACGGGACACTTTTATTCAGACCCGGTGGCCACGGTGCTCTTATTGAAAATCTTAATGACTTAAAGGGAGATATTGTTTTTATTAAAAATATTGACAATGTTGTCCCTGATAAATATAAATCGCCTACTTATCGTTATAAAAAATTAATTGGCGGGTATTTATTAAAATTACAAGAGAAAATTTTTAATTATTTGGAAATACTTGAAAATCCCGTTGTTAATGATGAAGACATTATGCAGATAATTGATTTTGCAAAAAACAGTCTGTATATTGAAATTTCAGATGATTTTTATAAGTTGCAGAGAAATAAAAAAATTGATTATTTGTTTAATAAACTTAATCGTCCCATAAGAGTTTGTGGAATGGTGAAAAATCAGGGAGAGCCTGGCGGTGGCCCTTTTTTAACTAAAAATTCTTCAGGTAATGTTTCCCTGCAAATTGTTGAAACATCTCAAATTGACCTGAATAATCCCGAACAAAAAAATATCCTTAAAAATTCTACACACTTTAATCCTGTTGACCTTGTATGCGGTTTACGCAATTTTAAAGGTGATAATTTTAATCTGAAAAATTTTGTTGACTCTGAGGCGGGATTTATTTCTATAAAATCGAAAAACGGGAAAAGTTTAAAAGCTCAGGAACTTCCGGGATTGTGGAATGGCGCTATGGCTGACTGGATTACAATCTTTGTCGAAGTACCTATTATTACTTTTAATCCTGTTAAAGTTATTAATGATTTACTCAGAGAAGAACATCAGTAAAATTTTGTGTTAGTTTTGCAAAATATGTCTTACTTTAAAAATCTATTATTCGTTTTATTCATCTTTAATTTTAATATTTCTGCTTTTGCACAATATCATATTAAAGTTAAGGGTATTGCTGATAGTGTTTGCTATTTGGCTTATTATCACGGCAACAGACAATATGTTGTTGACACATCGTATATTAACAAAAATGGTGTTTTTATATTCAATGGCAGAGAAAATTTAGACCCAGGTATGTATATTTTTGCAGGTCATAATAAAAACAAATATTTTGATTTTATTGTTAACAATAAACAAAAATTATATTTTAAAACAGATACTTCTGATATTCTTGGAAATCTTAAAGTGAAAAAATCTCTTGAGAACAAAGTCTTTTTTCAATATCTGAATTTTATTAAAAGTAAGCAAAGGCTGATAAATAGCCGTAAAAATGATGAAGATAAGAAATTACTTTCATCAAAGATAAAAAATGAAGTCTATAATTATACAACAGATATTATTGAAAAATATCCCAACCTTTTAGTCTCTGAATATCTTAAACTTACGTTGCCCCTTAAACTTCCCGACTCATTAACAGATAGTAAATCAAAACAAAAATATTATAAACAACATTTTTTTGATAATATTAATTTTACTGATAAACGCATTTTAAACACTCCTTTTTTTGATAAAAAGATAAAGAAATATTTTTCCGATTATCTTGTACAAAATCCTGATACGATTATTAAAAATATTGATGTTCTGATAAATAGGGCAGGGGATTGTTTAGACGTAAAACATTATTTGATTTGGTATTTTACTTTAACATATGAGAGATCAAAAATAATGGGTTTAGATGCTGTTTTTGTTCATCTTGCCCGAAAATATTATGAAAATGACAGTTCTGACTGGATTTACCCAAAGTTGCGAGAAAACATTATTAATAAAGCTAAAATACTTAAACCTTTATTAATTGGAAAATTTGCACCCAATCTTTTGATGCTTGATACAAATAATCAGGTAAGGGCTTTGTATGGTGTAAAAGCAAAATATACAATTCTTTTTTTCTGGGATTCGGAATGCGGCTTTTGTCAGGATGAAATTAAGAAAATGAAATCTTTTTATAATAATTATAAAGATGTTTATAATTTTGAGATATTCGGCGTAAGCACTGACACTTCGTTATTTAAAATGAAAAATGCTATTAAAAAATATAATATTAATTGGATTAATGTAAATGCTTACGAAAGTCTTACTTCAGATTTCCATAAATTATATGATGTCTATTCTACTCCTGAAATTTATCTCCTCAATGGTGAAAAAAAAATTATTGCAAAAAAAATTTTTACTGATGATTTGATTAAGTTTATTAAGTTTTATGACAGTAAAAAATGATATTCTGTTGATCTTTAATTAGCTTGTTTTGAAATTTTATCAAATAATTTATCGCTTACAGATACTTATTCAAAGTAAAATA
Organism: Bacteroidales bacterium; assembly: GCA_021158345.1. Classification (GTDB taxonomy): domain Bacteria; phylum Bacteroidota; class Bacteroidia; order Bacteroidales; family AUK083; genus AUK083. The sequence continues at coordinate 724 of JAGGUV010000187.1, read as the reverse complement.
TTTTTTTAATTATATTTAATTTTAGAAAAAATTTTATATATAATGTTGTAAATATACAATATTTTAATTTATATTTGCATTATGGAAGCCAGGAAAATTTATAATAGAATTGCAATTCTTCGTAAGGAGAAGTCAATGACACGAAAGGACCTTGCAGAAAAAATTGGTGTTAACTTTCAGACAATTGGATATTTAGAGCGTGAAGAATACAATCCAAGTCTGGATTTGGCATTTCGTATTTCTGAAGTATTTGATTTGCCAATTGAAATAATTTTTTCAACAAAACCTTTAGAGCCCTTAAGTAAATTATTATATGAAAAATTATAAAGATAAATAATTATGAAAAATAAGAAAACAATTATCAAAAGAAGAATTGGAGTAATATTAACATATTTAAGTTTATTAATTATTGATTTAGTATTTGAATATTGCAAAATTTATCAATTGACTTATGTTTTAGGAATAATTGGGATTATTGCTTTTGTTGTATTTGTGACGAGTTTTGTAACAACCTATCTAAAATCCGGTTTATGGAGGTTTATTCACAAACCATTAAAGCAATTAGATGAAAGAGAAATTATTCTGACAAGCAATTCGCTGCGATATGCTTATAGTATTTTTACAATATTTGTATTAGTTTTATTATTGGTGTTTGCAATAACAGAAATATATGTAGATATTGTGTTGGTTGTATCATTGATACTTTTCGCTCATATTTTACCTG
>JAGGUV010000097.1 GCA_021158345.1 Bacteroidales bacterium | reverse complement strand
ATAAAATATAAAATAAAAACGGCAATTTAAAACATTTTTTTAAAAAAAGCAAATTTTTATTTAACAAATTAAAAAAAACATTTCAATATATTTTCAACTGAAAAGCTTAAAAAATTTGATAAAAACAATTTTGTTTTTTAAAGCAACAAATATAATACATATATTAGGTTATTCCTAATTTTAAGGCACTTATTATGTTAACATATGAAATTTTATGGTGAAACGGGTATATTAAAAGGTGAAAAAAACATTTTTTTTATTTTTCTTTGCAAACATTTTTAAAATATAAAGGTGTTATTTTAAATTCATACCTTTTATTTTCACATTCAACAATACATAATTTCTTTTTTCTGATAATTTTTTCAAGAAAATTCAAATTAATAACAACTGAACGGCTAATACGAGCAAAAGTATTTGAAGGCAATTTTTCAAGTACAACAGAAAGATAAGAAGTTACTATGAAATGTTTATTATTTTTCAAAAAAATATCAGAATAATTGCCCTCAGCACTAACATAAATAATATCATCAGTATTAATAAATACTAAAGATGTACGGGTTTTAAATTGAATTTTAGGAGACAAATTAGAATTTTTATCAAAATTCTCCTGTTTAGTCTCATTAGTTTCTTTTTTCAAAGAAATGTATTTTGTAATAGCTCTATTTAATTCAACGGGATCAATAGGCTTCAATAAATAATCAAAAGCAGAATGCTGAATAGCTTTAATTGCATATTTATCATAAGAAGTAGCAAAAATAATTGCAGGTTTAATATTGAAATCTTTAATATCATTTATTAAATCAAAGCCATTTTTCCCCGGCAACTGAATATCAAGGAAAACAATATCAGGTTGATATTGAATAATTAAATTTTTGGCATCATCAATATTTTGGGCAGTGGCAACAATATTAATTTCCTTATATTTTTTTAATAATTGTTTAAGAATCCTTATGGCTATTAGCTCATCGTCAACTATAATTACTTTAATTTCATCCATAATAATACAATTTACAGGCAATATTTGTATATATTTTTGTTTAATTTAATATCTTTCAAAATTATAAAAATTTAATAATAAAAACAAAAAATTTTTTTTAAAAACATAGAATTTTAAATTCGCAAACTCAATTTTATATATATCCTAAGTCCACGCCATTGTTATAAATATTTGCTCAGACCAACAATGGCTATGCTTGCGATGCTCTTCACTGTGCTAAGACGCACACAGAAATAATTTGCGGATTTAAGCTGAAATAAAAATATTTGATAAAGACAAAATAATTTTTATTTTATCATAATAATTGTATTTTTGCGTACTTAAAATTTACTTATAAAAAACATAAATCACATGAATAAAACAAAAAGTCTTTTAAAAGATTCAGCATTAGCAAGATGGACAGCATTAATTCTTGTATCGCTAACTATGTTTGCAGGGTATTATTTTGCAGATGTACTCTCGCCGTTAAAATCAATGATAATAGAAAATGCAAAATTAAACTGGAGCAATACAGGTTATGGAATGTACACAAGTGCATATTCATGGTTTAATGTATTTTTCGGCATGTTGATAATTGGGGGAATTATCCTTGACAAATCAGGCATAAGATTCACAGGATTATCTTTTTCATTATTAATGGTAATAGGAGGATCATTAAATTATTATGCATTAACAGATACTTTTTTAAATGGAGGTCCGGGATATGCATTTTTAAATTCATTTTTAACAAACATATCACCATCTTTAAAATTAGCATCATTTGGATTTGCCTTGTTTGGTGTAGGTATCGAAATAATAGGTGTTACAGCATCACGAACAATAGTAAAATGGTTTAAGGGAAAAGAGATGGCAACAGCTATGGCTTTACAAGTAGCAATAGCACGTATGGGAATGCTTTTGGTATTTTACAGTTCTCCCCGTTTAGCAGGTGATGCACACATTATTACACGCCCTGTTGCTTTTGGTATTTTACTTATGATAATTGGTTTTGCTACTTTTTTGGTTTATACTTTTATGGATACTAAATTTGACAGACAAGCTGCTAATTTGAGAATCAAAGAAAATATTACAGTAGAGGAAGAAAAATTTAAATTTTCTGATATTGGAAAATTATTTACAAACAGATCATATATTTATATTGCATTATTATGCGTATTATTTTATTCAGCAGTATTTCCATTTATGAAATATGCACCAGACCTAATGGTAAACAAATTTGGTGTTCTTGCTAAAACAGCGGGTGATATTCCAAGTATATTACCTTTAGGAACTATGATTTTAACACCGATTTTTGGTCTTTTCCTTGATTATAAAGGTAAGAGTGCGAGCATTATGATTCTTGGTTCAATTTTATTAATTTTTGTTCATTTAGTTTTTGCATACGGTCCTGCTTCTCAGCCATTAGCAATAGGATTAATGTTAATATTAGGAGTAGCCTTTTCGTTAGTACCAGCTGCAATGTGGCCTTCTGTACCAAAAATTGTTGATGAAAGATATCTTGGAACTGCTTACTCATTAATTTTCTGGGTACAAAATTGGGGCTTATGGGGAATGCCTTTATTTATCGGTTGGTTATTAGACAAAGTAAATCCCGGTATTACCGAACAAATAAGAAATGGTGTTGCAGGAGCTCATTATAATTATACAATTCCAATGTTAGTATTTACTGCTACAGGTATTTTAGGCTTGGTTTTTGCTTTCTTACTTAAACGCGAAGATAAAGTTTCCGGCTTCGGTCTTGAATTACCTAATAAAATTAAAAAAGCCTAAGGAAAAATTTAACCTTAAAAAAATAATTTAAAAAAAGACCGTAGAATTACGGTCTTTTTTTTTTCATAAATATTCTATCTTAAATTTTCTTCTTTTTTCTTCTATTTTTTTTTAGATTCATTTATCAATCTGAACATAAAACCATTCCCTTACTTGCCCTGTAACGTATGTGTACAAGGCTTGCCCTGTAACGTATGTGTACAGGGCTTGCCCAAATTAAATCTAAAATCTCAATTCCCTTTAGTAAAAGATGTTTCATCAAACCAATTCAATTGCTTAATCTTATCAAAAATCATTTGAGCATTAATTTTATGAGCCAAAGCAGTAGGATGCCCGTCATTAACAATTTTTAAATCATTGGTAGAATATTTTTTAGGGAATAAAGAATCACCTGTTAATAATAAAGGGATATTATCAATTTCACTAATTTCCTCTAATTTCTTTTTAAACATTTCAGATTGATTTCCTTCGAGCCATCCTACGAGTAAAAAATAAGTATTATTTTTTTTACAAAATTCATTTATTGAATGTAAACGTATAATATCAGTGGAAATTAATTTTTCTCTTTCAAGAGCATCAGCTTCACTAATATAATTTTCAGCACCTTTATGTTGCCTTTGCAATTTTATAACAACAATTTTGCGGTAAATCCAAGTAACAAATTTTGAAATTTTTCTAATTTGTCGTTGAAAACGATGCTTTTTTAAATATTGTTCAACTTCCAAATCGGTTTTAAAAGGTTGCCTGAGTTCATCACTTTCCTTATAAATTAGAACAACAATATTTGGATCAAATTTATTAAAATTATTATAGAGTAATCTTTGCATTTGAAAGACCCCCCACCCTCTCATGCCTCCATTAATAATTCTGTAACCATTAATATTATTTTTATTTAAAATCTTTAGAAACCAGCTTGGAGTAGTTTCATCATCTCCAACACCTTCGCCAAATGTAAAAGAATCACCTAAAAAAAGTATTCTTTTTTCATTAGGTTTAATTGTTATTTCGTCACCACGTAATCCCATTGAATTTACTGTTGTTAAAGGCGACCAATGTGAACCATTGCCCATTAAGATACGGGATTTCTGGTTTGGTTTTGCTATCCAGTATAATTTTTTATCTCCAACAAACTCCATATTATCCTGTGGATTAATAAAACGAAAATATATTTCTCCTATAATAAAGAAAATAAAAACGCCTATAACTATTGCAATTAAATTTTTAAATATGTTTTTATACATTTTATATGTTTTTTTTAAATTCGTTATAAAAATACTTATTTTTTCATCAATTTCAAAATAAACTATAAAAATTTACATTATTTGCTTATTTTTTTCATAAAAAATTAAAAAAGCATTAAATCTTTTATGAACTACTTTTAATTTTATGTATATTTGATAAAATTATTTTTTATTATTTGTATATTTGATAAAATTATTTTTATCGTGAAAAACATAAATCATAAATACGGGGATCTTCTTTACAGAAGACAATTTATTTTAGCGCCACATTACATAAATAAATTTAAAAATTGGCAAAAAGCAAATATTAACAACAAATATTTTCTTACTGTTCATCCCGATTTACAACTATTGCAAATTAAAGACAATAAAAAATCCTTAACTTTACTTGGATTTATATTAGACCCATACAATATTGATGCTACAGATAAAGACATCATAGAAGACTTACATAAAAAATGTCAAAGCTCAAATGATATTTTCGAGCATACTAATTCAATGGGTGGGAGATGGATAATAATTTTCAATAACAATGATGATATTATTTTATTTAGTGATGCCTCAGGATTAAGACAAATATGTCATTCAAATTCTTTATTAGATAAAGATAATATCTGGTGTGCTTCACAACCCGGTATTATTGCTGATGAAAACAAGCTGAATTTTGATAAAGAAGTTATAGATGATTTTATAAATTCGCCTCAGTTTAAAAACAATAAAGAATATTTATGGCCAGGAGCTACAACTCCATACAAAGAGATAGACCAACTATTACCTAATCATTATCTTGACTTAAAAAATAATACAGTACACAGATTCTGGCCTGATAAAATATTAAAACCTATTTCTCTTGAACAAGGAGTAAAAAAAAGTGCAGAAATAATAAAAAACATTATTGAATGTGCAACCAAAAGGTTCGACCTTGTATTCACACTCACTTCTGGATACGACACAAGGATATTGTTAGCCGCAAGTAAAGATATCAGTAACAAATATCCATTTTTAACATTAATATATTGGAATTTATCGGAAGAAGCTCCTGATGTTACAATCTCCTCAAAACTATTAGAAAAATTCGGATTAAAACATGAAATCATTAAATGTCCTGTTAAAATGAGTAAAGAGTTTGAAGAACTTTATACTAAAAATGTTGTAACAGCTCATATCTCTAACGGGAATATTGTAGAAGGATTATTTAATAATTATGATGATAATAAAATTTGTGTAAGAGGTACTGTAAGCAGTGAAATTATTCGCGAACAATATATTGACAAAGTAAGAAAGCCCTGTGGAAAGACCTTTGCACAAATAGCAAATTTTAATAATAATAAATTTGCCATTAAACATTTTGATAAATGGGTTGCAGAAGCTAAAGAATATTCAGAAAAATATAATGTTAACATTTTTGAACTTTTTGGCTGGGAGCAGCAAACAGGAAAATGGCAGGCAATGACACAATTAGAATGGGATATTGTTCAGGAAAACATTGTCCCTTACAATTGCCGTGAACTTATAACTACAATGCTTGCTGTTGACGATAAATACAGAAAGCCCCCCGATTATCCTTTATACAGAGCCATTGCTAAATATCTTTGGCCTGAGACTCTCTCTGAACCTATTAACCCTCATAAACAAACTAAAAAAAATAAATTAAAACTTAAATTACGTAAATTGGGACTTTATCCTTTGTTTACTGAAATATTTTATAAAATAAAATAAATTATTATGAAAATTGGCATTGAAGGACAAAGATTATTTCGCAAGAAAAAACACGGAATGGACATGGTTGCCCTGGAACTTATTAACAATCTTCAAAAAATTGACAAAAAAAATGAATATGTAATTTTTGTTAAACCCGATGTTGATAAAAATTGTTTAAAAGAAACTTCTAATTTTAAAATCATTGAATTAAAAGGCGGAGCTTATCCTTTGTGGGAACAATTTGCACTTCCTAAAGCTGTTAGAAGAGAAAATTGTAACATACTTCACTGTACCAGCAACACTGCTCCTATTAACACAAAAACACCTTTAATTATCACACTTCACGACATCATTTATCTTGAGAGCATCAGCATTTTCAAAAAAGAAGGTACATGGTATCAAAAATTTGGAAATATGTACAGAAGATATGTTGTGCCTAAAGTTGTAAAAAAAAGTAAGAAAATTATCACTGTGTCAGAATTTGAAAAAAACAGAATTAATAATTTTTTTAAATTTAAAGACAATGATAGAAACAAACTTAATGCTGTTTATAATGGCGTTGGAGAGCATTTTAAACATATTGATGATAAAAAAATTTTTGAAGATGTAAAGAAAAAATACAATCTCCCTGACGAATTTTTATTCTTTCTCGGAAATACTGACCCTAAAAAAAATACTAAAGGCGTATTACAGGCATACTCAAATCTTGTAAAAGAAAAAAATATTAATATCCCTCTTGTAATGTTAGATTACGACAAGTCTGAATTATTAAAACTGCTTTCGGAAATTAACGCTAAAGAATTAATCAACAATATAATATTAACAGGTTATGTTGTTAACAGCGACTTACCTGCAATTTACAACCTCTGCAAAATATTCCTTTATCCGTCGCTGCGTGAGAGCTTTGGGATACCTATGTTAGAAGCTATGGCATGCGGAACTCCTGTTATCACTTCTAACACTTCATCAATGCCGGAAATTGCTGGTGATGCTGCTCTGATTATTGACCCTTTTAAACCTCATGAAATTACTAATGCTATTGAAAAATTATATTCAGATGAAAAATTATCTGAGAAATTAATTGCCAAAGGATATCAACAAGCAGCAAAATTTACATGGAAAGCAATGGCTGAAAACGTTCTTAAACTTTACAATGAAATTTATTTAGATAATAATAAATTACAATAATTATGATAGAAAATAGAAACATCATTGTTTTTGGGCTTCAACCTTTTGACGTTGACATTGGAAGCACTTGTAAATACACAGCAATCGAGCTGTCTAAAAAAAACAACATACTTTTTGTCAACTATCCTTTAAACAGAAAAAATTTTCTTTTAGACAGAAAAAATCCTATGACAAGGAAACGTCTTAGAATAATTAAAGGAAAAGAACCTGAGCTTGAAAAAATTAACGATAGACTCTGGGTTCTTTATCCCAGAACAATTATTGAATCAATTAACTGGATAAATTCTCCTAAGATATTTGATTTCTTTAATAAAATTAATGAAAAAAGATTTGCTTATTGGATTAAAAAGGCAATAAAAAAATTAAACTTTAAGGATTACATTATTTTTAATGATAATTCAATGATAATAGGCTATTATTTAAAAGAGCTTTTAAAGCCTGAATATTATATTTATCTCTTAAGAGATGCCGTAACAGAAGTAGCTTATCATAAAAAACATGGACAAAGATTAGAAAAACAATTGATTTCAAAAGTTGACCTTGTAGTTACAAATTCATATTATTTTGAAAACTATGCTAAACAATTCAATTCTAATTCACACATGATAGGCCAGGGTTGCGATTTAACTATGTATAATGATAAAGATGGCAAAATAACTATTCCAGAGGAACTCCAAAAAATTATTGATTTGAAAAAACCAATAATTGGATATACAGGTGTGTTAACAGCTTTACGTTTAGATATTGACATTTTGGTGCATATTGCAAAAACACTCACTGATTGGAATTTGGTATTGGTTGGTCCTGAAGAAGAAGAATTTGTAAAAAGTGAATTACATAATTTGAAAAATGTATTTTTCCTCGGACGTAAAGACCCTGAACAACTTCCCGGATATATCAAGGGTTTTGATGTTGCAATAAATCCCCAAAAAATTAACAAAATCACTGATATTAATTATCCCTTAAAAATTGATGAATATCTTGCAATGGGAAAACCTGCAGTTGCAACAAAAACAACTTTTATGTCTTACTTTAAAGGATATGTATATCTCCCTTCTAATAAAGAAGAATATATAAAATATCTGAAACTGGCTATTGAAGAAAACACTCCTGAAAAAGCAAAACAAAGAATTGCTTTTGCTTCTACTCACAGTTGGAAAAATTTTGTCGACAAAATTTATAATTATATTGAAGAACTTGAAAATAAAAAAAACAACTAATTTTTTTTAATGATAAAAAACAAAGATATAATAATTACAGGTTTGCAAGGCTGGGACAGTAAGATTGGTAGCAATGCAATAAACATTGCTTTGGAATTTTCAAAGCAAAACAGGGTATTATATGTAAATTACCCGCTTGACAGATTAACAGCAATAAAACAAAAAAATAATCCTGTAATAATAAAACGAAAAAAAATTAATAAGGGACTTGCTCAGGACATTATTAAAATTAATGAAAATCTTTGGACTTTTTATCCCAGAACAATTTTAGAATCAATAAACCAAATTAAGCCTGACTTTGTTTTCGATTATCTAAATAAAATCAATAATAAAAGATACGCTAAGCAAATAAAGGCTGCTATTAAAAGATTGAATTTCAAAGACTACATCCTTTTTAATGATAGTGACTTTTACAGGAGTTTCTATCTTAAAGAAATGCTTAAGCCTCAGCTTTATGTTTATTATATCAGAGACAATTTAATAGTATGCGATTATTACAAAAAACACGGTCATGAATATGAAAAAAAACTAATTGAAAAAGCAGATATTATTGTTACCAACTCATCGTATCTCGCTGATTATGCAAAGCAATTCAATAAAAATTCTTTTGATGTTGGACAGGGTTGTGATTTAAAAAAATTTAATATTGATTTAATAAAAAACCCGCCTGTTGATATTAAAGACATTAAAAAGCCTGTAATTGGTTATGCCGGAGCGCTAAAAAGTTTAAGATTAAACATTAATCTATTAATACATATTGCAAAAGCCAAACCTGAATGGAACATAGTTTTAGTAGGTCCTGAAGATGATAATTTTAAGAACAGCAAATTACATGAGCTTAAAAATGTATATTTTTTAGGCAATAAAAAACCTGATGAAATACCTGCGTATATTGCTGCTTTTGACGTAGCCATAAATCCACAAATATTAAATGAAATTACCATTGGCAATTATCCACGTAAAATTGACGAATATCTGTCAATGGGAAAACCTGTTGTGGCTACAAAAACGAAAACTATGGAAAAATTTTCAGAACATTGTTATCTTGCTAAAAATAATGATGAATATATTTACTTTATTGAAAAAGCTTTAAACGAAAATTCACCTGAAAAAGAAAAAGCAAGAGAGAAATTTGCAGGAACACATACATGGGAAAACAATGTATCAGAAATATACAAAAGAATAAACAAATTTATTAATAAACTTTAAATAAGTATATAAGATGAGTATTGCTGAAAAAATTAAATCTAATCCGAAATTAAAAAAATTAGCGTTAAGACTGCTAATGCCAAAAAATCAGGCAAGGCCAAGATTATGGATAAAACTTATTGTAAACCCTCTAAGTCCGAAAATAAAAAAAAGAAGAGGTTCATTAATAAGAAAAAAAACCAGAATGGATCTTATGCCTTATAATAGGTTTTATCTCGGTAGAAATTCTACAGTTGAAGATTTTTCAACTATCAATAATGGAGTTGGAGATGTTGTTATTGGCGATAATACAAGAATTGGAATATCAAATATATTAATTGGCCCTGTAACTATTGGCAATGAAGTCAGGATGGGACAACACATTATTTTGTCGGGGCTAAATCACGGATATCAAAATGTAACAGCGCCTCCGAGAATGCAGGAAGTAACAATCTCGGAAATTAAAGTTGAAGACGAAGCATGGATAGGTGCCAACAGTGCTGTAATTGCAGGTGTAACTATTGGAAAACATGCTGTAATTGCTGCGGGAAGTGTTGTAACTAAAGACATACCTCCATATTCTGTTGCTGTTGGAAATCCGGCAAGAGTCATTAAAAAATACAACTTTGATACTAAAGTATGGGAAAAAGTTGAATCTTAAATTTTTATTAATTATTAAAAAAATTAACAGAAAATAATAATATGCTAACAATAAAAATTTTATTCTGGGTATTTCTGTTCATTGTATTTTATGCATACATTGGATATGGAATTTTATTATTTGTTATTATAAAAATTAAAAGAATCGTAAAAAAAACGCCTGATAAAAACAATAATAACGATTATAAACCCGAAGTAACATTATTTGTTGCCGCTTATAATGAAAAAGACTTTGTTGACGAAAAAATCAAAAATTCTTTTTCTTTGGATTATCCACAGGAAAAAGTCAAACATCTTTGGGTAACAGATGGCTCTGACGACGGGACACCTGAATTGCTAAAAAAATATAAAAACGTAGAAGTATATCATAAACCTGAAAGAGGCGGAAAAATTGGGGCTTTAAACAGAGGGATGAAATTTGTGAAAACGCCAATTGTTATTTTTTCGGATGGCAACACAATGCTTGGCAAAGACTCTATCAAAGAGATTGTGGAACTTTTTAAAGACCCGAAAGTAGGCTGTGTTTCCGGCGAGAAACGTATTTTTAATAAGGAAAAAGATACTGCTGCAGGTGCCGGCGAAGGCATTTACTGGAAATACGAATCAACATTAAAAAAATGGGATGCTGAACTTTATTCTGTTGTCGGTGCTGCCGGCGAGCTCTTTGCTATACGTACCGAATTATTCGAAGAAGTAGAAAAAGATACACTCCTTGACGATTTTATTATTTCACTCAGAATTGCTAAAAAAGGGTACACTATTCAATATAATCCAAATGCTTATGCTATTGAGGCATCCTCTGCAAATGTCAAAGAAGAATTAAAAAGAAAAATAAGAATCTCTGCAGGAGGAATACAGTCAATTGTCAGATTAAAAGAATTATTAAATCCATTTAAATATGGAGTGCTTTCGTTTCAATATATTTCACACAGAGTGCTCAGATGGACACTGGCACCTTTATCATTACCTCTGATATTTATTTTTAATATGATAATTGCAATTAATCAAGGCTTATTCCATTTCGCCTTTTATCCCATATTATTTGCGTGTCAGATATTATTTTATATATTTGCTTTGACAGGATGGTATTTTGAAAATAAAAAATTAAAAATTAAGCTATTTTTTGTTCCTTATTATTTCTTTATTATGAATTTATCTGTGTATCTCGGATTAAAAAGATATTTAAAAGGAAGCCAGTCTGTTAACTGGGAAAGAGCAAAACGTGGAAATGCTAATTAGATTTTAGACTTTAGATTTATGATTTTAGATTTATGGTTATTGGGATACCATATTATTGACAAATATTAATTAAAATTTATTTATAAAAATATCAATGTATAAATTTTTAAAAATATTGTTTCTTGGTTTTTCTATTGCAATATTTTCCTCAGAGAATATTCATTCTCAGAACTGTATTTTTAAATTTGACAGCACAGTCTCGGTAATCGATGGCTTCAACATAGACATTTCACCGGGCGACACAATTAATTTATTAAAAGGACACAGGTATTTTTTATTACTAAAAAATATAAATGGGAATAAAGACAGTGTGATAACAATAAGAAATTATGACGGAAAAGTTATTATTGACACAAACTTTTATTATGGGATAAAATTTGAGTCTTCATCATTTATAAAATTAAGTGGTGCATATATTGATAGCATAAAATACGGGATACAAATATTAAAAGTCGAAGGAGCGGGTATTTCTGTTGACAATAAAAGCACTGACGTTGAAATAGAAAATATAGAAATTGCTAATACCAGCATTGCAGGAATATATGCAAAGACCGATCCCGACTGCTCTTTTACTGCCGTAAGAGATAGTTTTACAATGTATAACATCTATATTCACGACAATTATCTGCACGATATTGCAAACGAGGGTATGTACATTGGCAGCTCTTTTTACACAGGAAAGACATTAAATTGCAATGGCAAAGACACATTAATTTATCCTCATGTGATTGAAGGAGTTAAAGTTTACAATAATATTTTAAAAAATATAGGTTGGGACGGCATTCAGGTGAGTTCTGCAATTTCCGATTGTAACATATATAACAACTACATTTCAAACGACAGCTATTCGGAAACCTATAATCAGATGAGTGGTATTTTAATTGGCGGTGGTAGTAAATGCGATTGTTACAATAATATTATTGTTGATGGCAAAGGCGATGGTATTGATGTATTAGGTCTCGGTAATGAAAAAATTTTTAATAATCTTATTATAAATCCGGGTAAAAATTATCACCCTGAACTTCCAGTTAATCAATATCAAAAACATGGTATTTATATTACAAATCTTAGCACTTTACCTAATGCTTTTTATAATATTTTTAATAATACAATTATTTCTCCAAAAACTAACGGCATATTATTTAGAAATACAGAAAGTAAAAACAATAAAATTTATAATAATATTATTATTTCTCCGGGTGCTTTAAATATTTATGGTGATGCTGCGTATATTTACTCTCAACCACCAGGCATTGATATTGACATATCACATAATTACAAAGATTCTGATTTTGATGATATTAAATTTATTAACCCCGAAGAAAACAATTTCGCATTACAAGGCTCCTCCCCTGTTATCGACCAGGGTTTAAACCTTTCTGAATATGGTATTGATTTTGACATTTATAACTATCCCAGGCCTTACGGAGATAATTTTGACATAGGAGCTTTTGAATACAGTCCTGAAACTCAAAACATCAATGAATATTCTTATAATAAAAAAACTTCCATTAAAATAAAAAATATATACCCAAATCCTTTTAATAAATCAACAACAATTCAATATTCATTATTTTTTAGTACTTTTATAAATATTTCTGTTTTCAATAATTTAGGACAAAAAGTAAAAGAAATTCTTAATGAAAACCAAAACAAAGGAGACCATATTATCATCTTTAAATCAGATGATTTAACTGATGGTATTTATTTTATAAATTATAAAACAAACAATGAAAATATCACAAAAAAAGTAATGATATATAAAAAATAATAAAAAAACAACAATTTAATAATTATGAAAATAAGCAATAAAATAAAAAAAATAATACCTTACAAACTTGGAGTAAAAATCAGGGGGGGATGGCAAAAGCTTATGGCAGTATATTATAAAGGCACAAAATATACTTGTCCATATTGTAAAAAAAGTTTCAGAAAAATGCTGCCCGGAGGTTTTGATTTCCCTGTTATTAAAGAAAAAAATATTATTGGTGGCGGTTACAGAAAAAACGATGTTTGCCCCAGATGCTTTTCAACTGACAGAGACCGTTTGATATATTGGTTTCTGAAAAACAAAACCGATATCTTTGAAAAAAAATATAAAGTTCTTCACATAGCTCCTGAAGGATGTTTAAAAGCATTATTGCTTTCACAAAAAAATATTGAATATTATACAGGCGATAAATTCACAAAAGGTTATAATGCTTATTATTACGACAGAAATGACGTTATTCTGATGGACGTTACTAACATTCCATATAAAAATAATGAATTTGATATTATAATCTGTAACCATGTGTTAGAACATATAATAGATGACAAAAAAGCTTTATCGGAAATTTTCAGAGTATTAAAGCCAAATGCCTGGGCTATGCTTCAAGTGCCAATTTCATTAAAACTTGATAAAACATTCCAGGACGATACTATTATTACTCCAAAAGACAGAGAAAAATATTATGGCCAATTTGACCATGTTAGAATTTATGGCAAAGATTATAAACAAAAGTTAGAAGAAGCAGGTTTTAAAGTTGAAATTTTCAACCCTGTTAAAGATATTTTTACTTCTGAAGATGATATTATAAAATATGCTGTAAACCCTGAAGAAAATATTTATATTGTTCATAAACCATAATTTTATTAAAAACCAATACTTTTATCATGAAGAAATTTATTAATAAAATATCATTAAATATTTTTTTATTATTAATCTTTATTCTTCAGTTTAATAATGTCTATTCACAGTCAGTTATAGTGACTAACAGCATAAATTCAAATAATAATCTATGCTTGATTTCACTAATAATATCAATAGTAATCATTTGTTTATTAGTAATTCAAATCATCATAACAAATAAAAAAAACAAAAAAGTATTAGCTTTAAAACAAGAAAAAATAAAAAATCTTGAAACAGAAATAAAAAATTCTGAGAAAATTATTAATGATAAAATTTCAGAAAAGATAAAAAATTACGAAAAAACATTAGAGAGCTATAAAAATATGGATACAAGGCTAAAAAAAGCCTTAAAAAAAGCCGAAGATGCAAATTACCTTAAAAATGCTTTTTTAGCAAATATCAGTCACGAGATAAGAACTCCTTTGAATGGTATTATTGGTTTTTCAAATCTTTTGAAAACAGAATTGTCATTAATGGAAGATTCGGAGCTTTACGATTATGCAGACGGCATAGAACAAAGTGGCGATAGATTATTACATCTTCTAACCAATATCATTGACATCAGCAGAATAGAAGCTAACGATATTTCAGTAGACATCTCACAACATTCATTAAACGATATTATAAAAGAAATTTCAGAATTATTTATTTTTAAAGCAAATGAAAAAGGATTAAAAGTAAATCTTCAATTAACAGAAATTCCATTAATTTTTGCAGACAAAAAAAATCTTTCAAGAGTATTATCAAATATTATTGACAACTCATTAAAATATACTGAAAAAGGATTTATAAATATTTCAACAGGATATGATGAAGACAGCAATTTATGTTTTGTAAGAATAAAAGATTCCGGTGTAGGTATTGATGAAACGTATTTACCTCATGTTTTTGATGCGTTCAGGCAAGAAAGTTTAGGCTATTCTCGCAATTATCAAGGAGCAGGTCTGGGACTGCCAATAGCAAAACGCTTAATTAACCTTATGAATGGAGATATAAAAATAGAGTCATCAAAAGGTGAAGGCACTGTAGTTACTGTTTTCCTTAAATCAATTACAGAGAAAAAATATATTACACCTAAAAAAATACTTATAAAAGATAAAGACACTTTAAACAAAGAGCTAAAAAAACACAACCTTAAAATTTTTATTGTTGAAGATGACAGAATGAACAGAATGGTATTGGAAAAGATGCTGCAAAACACAGCTGAAGTAATTTCTTCTGTTGATGGTGACGATGCAATGAATATTATTAATAAATATAGCAAAAAAGGTGAATATTTTGATGTTATGCTTATTGATATTAATTTGCCATCACCATGGGACGGTATTATGGTTATGAAAAAAATTAAAGAAAAATGGGAAAAATATAATGATGTCCCTTTTATAGCTCAAACTGCTTATGCAATGAGTGGCGATAAAGAGCGTTTTATTGAGGCTGGTTTCGACGATTATATCTCTAAACCTATCACTCAAAGTAAACTCTTTAATATTATCAATAATAACTTAAATCGTTAATATATTAATTTAAAAATTATTATTATGCAAAATAATCCGGATAAAACTAAAGAACAACTGATTGAGGATAATAATCAATTACAGAATAAAATTCTTGAGTTGGAAAACTTAATAAAACAGATAAAAAATAATTATAATAAAATTGCTAATGATAAAGTTGATTTTTTTAAAAACATAAGCCATAATTTACGAATTTCATTAAACGGTATTATTGGTATGGCTGAAATGCTTAAACAAACACCTGTTAATGAAATACAAAAAGATTATATTAACATCATTACAAACTCATCAAATTCTCTTTTAAACTCCATTAATAAAATTTTCGATTATTTATTAATAGAAAACAAAGCAATAACAATTGAAAATAAAGAATTCAATATAAGAAAATTAATATCCGATTCAATTGAACATTTCAGTCTTGATGCAAAAGAAAAAAATATTAATTTAAAGTATAAAGTAGATGAAAAAATACCTGACATATTAATAGGTGACGCTAATCATCTCACACAAATTATTTACAATCTTTTAAGTGTATTGATTTTCAATTCAAAAAATGGGAATATTAATATTGAATTAAGCAATGTTAATACCGGTAACATCAATAAACAAAAAATTGAGTTTAAAATTTCAAACAATAGCATCTCACTAAAAAATAAAAATAACGAAAATATTAAAGCTGTTATTGAAAGCTTAAAGCCAATAAATCCATTTCCTGATTCATTAATTGGAATTAATATTATTAACTCAAAAGAAATAATACATTTTTTTAATGAGGAATTAAGTTTTGGCTATAAAAATGAAAATGAATCCGAATTTACTTTTAATTTGACATTTGACAAAATCTTTAAAAAAATAATTCCTTCAAAGCCTGATGAAACACAAAAAGGCACTTCAAAAAAATTGAGTGTTTTGCTTATTGAAGATAATTTGTTGAACAGAAAATTTGCAATAGCAATATTAAAAAAGGCAGGATATGATTATGATATTGCAGAAAATGGTAAGATTGGCATTAAAAAATTCAAAGAAAAAAAATACGATCTAATTTTAATGGATATTCAAATGCCAATTATGGACGGCATTATTGCAACAAAAAAAATCAGGGAAATTGAAAAACAAAGAGGCACAAAAGACAAAGTAATAATAATTGCCGTAACAGCTTATGCACTCGAAAACGACAGAAAAAATTGCCTTGAAGCAGGTATGGACGAATATATCAGCAAACCATACAAACCTTTTGAATTAAAAAATATTATTGGAAAATTTTTCTGATTAATTGTTTAATAAATCTTTAGCATTTTGAAAAGCAGCATCAGTAACTTTTTCACCACTAAGCATTTTGGCAATTTCTTTTGTTCTGTTATTATTATCTAATAATTTAATTTTTGATTTTGTTATATCATCTTCAACAGTTTTATAAACAAAATAATGTGAATCGCCTTGTGAGGCTATTTGTGGGAGATGTGTTATTGCAAATACCTGCATATTTTTGGACATTTTTTTCATAATCTGACCTACTTTTACTGCAATTTTCCCTGAAACGCCATTATCAATTTCATCGAAAAATACTGTAGGCAATAAATTTTTCTCTGAAATAAGCGATTTGATGCTAAGCATTATTCTCGACAGCTCACCACCTGAAGCAATTTCAGAGACTTCCATAACTTTCAGCCCCTTATTTGCATTAAACAAAAACCTCAGCTTATCTCTACCGTCTTTAGTGAATGTTTCCAATTGATTAATTTCAACCTTAAACTCAGCATCGGGAATCCCTAATTGTTTTAAAAGGTTAACAATCTTTTTCTCAATATCAGGTATTACTTTTTTTCTATTTGCAGATATTTTATTTGATAAATCTTTCAGATAAAGTGTTTTAACCTCAATTTCCTTTTTTAAATTTTTTATATCTTCTTCAAAACTCGAAATACTTTTCAATTTCTCATTTAATGTTTTTTCTACTTCCAAAAGTTCAGAAACATTAGCAACTTTATGTTTATTTTCGAGATGATATATTAAATCAAGTCTTTGACTAACAATATCAATTCTTTCAGGGTCAAAATTAATTTGTTCGTAAATTTTATCAATTTCATAAGCAATATCCTTAAGCTCTATAAGATTTGAATTAAATCTTTCTTCAATAACCCTGATATCAGGAAAAACATCAGAAATCTGATTAATTAACAGATAAACATCATTCAAAGAGTTTAAAAGATTATCATCAGCATCGCTTAAAGCATTGGAAGCATTGAATAAATTGTTTTTTATTTTCTCGCTATTATTAAGCAATTTTATTTCTTGTTCAAGATGTTCATCTTCATCAATTTGAAGATTAGCTTTTTCAAGTTCATCATATAAAAACTGATAATAATCCTGATCATTTTTTAATTTTTCTTCAGTATTTTCTAATTCTATTAATTTTAATTTCAACTGATTCAACTTAAAATACTCAGCTTTGTATTTGTCAAGCAAGGGCTTATGATTTGCAAAATTATCAACAACATCAAGTTGAAAATCAGAATTATTCAAAGTAACAACCTTATTCTGTGAATGAATATCAATAAGTCTGGTGCTAAAATTTTTAAGTAAGCCAAGATTCACAGGAGTGTCATTAATAAAAGCTCTTGATTTGCCTGTTCTATTTATCTCACGTCTTATGATAACAGTGTCATCATAATCAAGGTCATTATCAGTAAAAAAATTTTTAAGATTATAATTTTTAATATAAAAAGTACCTTCGAGAATACATTTTTTTGTTTTATCGAGCAAAACTTTATTATCAGCTCTTTTACCGAGGATGAGATAAAGTGCACCAAGCAATATTGATTTTCCGGCACCTGTTTCACCTGTGATTACTGAAAAACCTTTATTGAAATCAATATCAAGTTTTTCAATTAAAACATAATTTTCTACTGAAAGATGCAAAAGCATAAGCCTGAAATTTTATTAAAAATACAGAACAAATATAAAAAAGATAAACTAATAATCCTGAAATTCTGAATTAATCATTAAAATAAAAAACAATTATAAAATAAAAAAAATAAACTTCTTCTATGATTATTTTTTAAGAATTTTTTGATATTTAGATGCGTTTGCAGGGTCAATTTCTTTTAGTAAACTAACAACTTTATTTTTTTCGGATGAAGTAGCTTGCGAAAATATCTCGACCAATTCATCGGATTTAGCATCAAAAAACACACGAAGAAGAAAAAGGTTAGGTCTGTCATTATAAACTTTCTTCAGAGGCATAAGGCTGCCTGCAATAACACTTCTGCCTGATTCAAGTCTATCATACATAGTATCCAGTCCTTTTCTGTGATATTCGTAAATACAATTCCGTATTGGATAATAATTATTATTCATTAAATTTTCGATAAGCCAGAATCTGTTTTTTTGACTTTGAAAAGCCTGCCATCCAGGTTCTTTTGCATTTTGTGCCGCATCAACAACAGCTTTTGCTTTTTGATAATAATCTGTACCTCCCAACGAAGAATATGAATCGCCATCAAGCCCTAATAATACATATGAATAATATGCTAATACTGAAGTAAGATTAGACGAAAAGGTGTTATCAGCATAATCTAAAGGCTGATTTTCAACATATTCAAATTGAATATCTTTATCAACATAATTAAATAAAATAGAATTATATGAAGTATTAAAAATAGGTCTTCGTAAAATAACATTTAATTCTCCGCTAAAAGTGTTCATATCCCTGTTTTTAATATTCAGCATCAAAGTACATTCAATTCTTTCTTCCATTTCATACACATGATTCGACCATTTTCTGTTATTAACAAAATCGAAAATAACATTTTGCAATGACTCGTAAATGTGTTTATCGGTTTCCTGCACTTGCGGAGATATAACTTTAACAACACAATTAAATTCCTGAGCAGAAGCTACAAATGAAATTATAAGAAAAAAAACAGATATTATTAATTTTCGCATGGGAAAAATCATTTAAATTAATGTGAATTTATATACTCAACTAATTTATCTATAATATCAACGGCAACATCTTTTTTTGATTTTAATTCAAAATTTTGAATGTTATCATTAATATCAATAATAGAAATTTTATTAGTATCATATTTAAAACCTGCACCTTTATCTTTAAGAGAATTTAAAACTATAAAATCAAGATTTTTCTTTTTCAGTTTACTTTTAGCATTCTCAATCTCATTGTCTGTTTCCAGAGCAAAACCCACTAAAATTTGTTTATCAGATTTAAGTTCACCTAATTTAGATAAAATATCAACAGTAGGTTTTAAATCAATAGAAAGCTTTGATTTATATTTTTTAATTTTAGAATTCTCGCAATTAATAGGTGTATAGTCAGCAACAGCAGCAGCCATAATAATAATATCAGCCTTGGAATAATTCTCAAGACAAGCATTATACATTTGGTCAGCATTAACAACATCAATTCTGTTAACAGAATCAATATTCAAATTAACAGGGCCTGAGACCAGAGTAACATTACCACCTCTGCTAACAGCTTCTTTAGCAATAGAAAAGCCCATTAAACCCGAAGAATAATTACCAATAAAGCGAACGGGGTCGATATTTTCATAAGTAGGTCCGGCAGTGATTAAAATATTTTTCCCTTTTAAATCATTTTTTTTCGCAAAAAACTCTTTAATAATCTGGAGTATAATTTCAGGTTCCTGTAAACGACCCTGACCTACCAAACCGCTAGCCAGCTCACCGGCAGAACTATCAATAAGATTAAAGCCATCAGCAATAAGCTTTTTTACATTGTTCTGTGTTGCAGGATGTTTATACATATCCAAGTCCATAGCAGGAGCAAAAAACACAGGACACTTTGCAGCAAGAAAAGTTGCTAGCAACAAATTATCAGCAATACCATTAGCCATTTTTGCCAATGTATTAGCAGATGCAGGTGCAACAATCATAATATCAGCCCAGTTACCTAAGTCAACATGACTGTTCCACTCACCATCGTCAGGATTAAAAGGCTCAATTAATACAGGACGATTTGATAAAGCCGATAATGTCAAAGGAGTAACAAAATCCTTAGCATTCGGAGTCATAACAACCTGTACCTCTGCACCTTCTTTAATAAATAGCCTGACTAAATAAATGGCCTTGTATGCAGCAATACTGGCAGTTACTCCAATAAGAATTTTTTTCCCTTTAAGCATATTTTTTTAAATTAAACGACCTTCGGCATCTTTATGAGGATTTCTATAATAAAGCTCATTTTCGAGATACTCGTGAATAGCAATTAATGTAGGTTTTGGCAAACGTTCATAATATTTTGCTATCTCTATTTGTTCTCTGTTTTCAAAAATCTCTTCTAAATTATCAGTTGTAGAAGCAAATTCAGAAATCTTTTTAATTAATTCTTCTTTTAATTCACTTGATATTTGATTTGCTCTCTTTGATAATGCAGCAACTGTTTCATAAATATTTCCTGTTTTTGTATTAAAATCAGAAAGTTTTCTTGTAACAGTAGTTTTCTCGCATTTAATTTTTTTATAACCCACCATATAATTATAATTGTTTAAGTTCTTTTAAAATATTATTATGTATTGTGTTTGCACTTTTGATATATTTAGTTGTAGGGAATAATGTTATAAGACTGTTATAAGCATCTTCCGCTGATTGATATCTCGACTTCTTTTTTGAAGTAATACTATTATTTGCATAATAATAATATGTTTTCATCAAATATAATAATATTTCTTCCTTATGCTTAGAGTCAGGATATGTCTTTAAAAGATTATTAAAAGCACAAATCGCAGATTTATATTCTGACATATTATAATATAACTTTGCAATATTATAATCTTTTTTCTCAAGCTTATCTCTTAAAATATCAAGATATTTATTACATTCTTCTACTCTATCGCTATTTGGATACCTGTTTACAAACAGCTGAAGCTCTTTAATAGCATCATAAGTACTCTCTTGATCAAGATTATAAGCCGGCGAATCGAGAAATTTACAATATGCAGCCATAAAATAACATTCCTCTGTTAAAGGACTTTTAGGATAATTTTTAGCATATCGATTAAAATAATAATTTGCAAGAACATAATCTTTTTGCTGATAATAACAGTTAGCATAATAATAATAAATTTTTTCAGCTTTACTTGTTCCTCTGTACACTGTTACTAATTGATCAAACAATTGCAGAGCTTTATAATAATTTCCATCATTATAATATGAAATAGCCTTTTCATATTTTAAAGCATCATCTTCACTCTTAAGTAATTTTTGATAACTACTACAAGATGAAAATAAACTAATTATTAATACAATAATAGATATATTAATTACTTTTTTTAGCATTTTGCAAAAATATAATTTTTTATAAAACTATCATTATTTTTTTTATCGAAAACCAAAATAATAGTATGATATTTTACTAAAGATTATAATATTAAAGATATAATAAGAAAAATTTTTTTTATTCAACATTAATAAATTAACAGAAATCTCCTAAACATCAAGTTTTTAAAATAACTCAAATTGTTTGATTTTATTATTTAATATTTCTTTTTTTGTGTTAAAAATTAATTTTATAAATTTGTAAATTAATTTTTAATAACAAAAAAACATATATTGTGGACATTTTTAATAAGATAATCAACAATCCGGGGCCTTTAGGCAAATATTCAAAACAATCGCACGGATATTTTTCTTTTCCAAAATTAGAAGGGGAAATTTCAAACAAAATGATTTTTCAAGGTAAAAAACAATTAGTTTGGAGTATTAACAATTATCTGGGATTAGCAAACGATCCTATAGTAAGAAAAGCAGATGCTGATGCATGCAAACAATGGGGGCTTGCTTATCCCATGGGAGCCAGAATGATGTCAGGGCAGACAAAATATCACGAACAACTTGAAAACGAGCTGGCTAATTTTGTTAAAAAGGAAGATGTATTCCTTTTAAATTATGGATATCAGGGTATGGTATCAATAATAGACTCTTTAGTTGACAGAAGAGATGTTGTTGTTTATGATTCTGAAGCTCATGCTTGTATTATTGATGGACTAAGACTTCATATGGGAAAAAGATTTGTTTATCCTCATAATAATATTGAAAACTTAGAGAAACAATTACAAAGAGCTAAAAAAATTACTGATGAAACTCATGGAGGAATTCTTGTAATCACCGAAGGTGTTTATGGTATGTCAGGCGATTTGGGAGATTTAATAGGCATAACAAATTTAAAAGAAAAATATAATTTCAGACTTTTAGTTGACGATGCACATGGGTTTGGTACTATGGGAAAAACAGGAGCAGGTACAGGTGAAGAATTAGGTGTTCAGGATAAAATAGATGTATATTTTGCCACTTTTGCCAAGTCAATGGCAGGTATTGGAGCTTTTGTCGGCAGTAAAAAAGAAGTTGTTCAATATTTAAGATATAATATGCGTTCGCAAACTTTTGCCAAATCACTACCTATGCCAATGGTTTTTGGGGCTTTAAAAAGACTCGAATTAATCAGAACCAATCCTGAATACAAGAAAAAACTCTGGATAATTGTTAATGCCCTTCAGCAAGGTTTAAGAAATGCAGGATTAAATATTGGTAATACTCAATCACCAGTTACACCGGTTTATCTCTCGGGAGGAGTTTCAGAAGCTACTCAGCTCACACTTGATCTTCGTGAGAATTATAATATCTTCTGCTCTATTGTTATATATCCTGTTGTTCCAAAAGGTGTTATCTTGTTAAGATTAATACCTACAGCAGTTCATACTATTGAAGACGTTGAATATACCATAAAAGCTTTTTCTGATATTAAAACAAATCTTAAAAAAGGTAAATATTCTTCAGGAGAATTTGCCAATGTTAAAATTTAAATAAAATATTAAAGCATAAAAAAAACCTGATATTATTCTAAATATCAGGTTTTTTTATCATTGTTTTTCAAATTAAAATACTACCAATTTTTTCAAACTATATCCTTTTGATGTTTTAATTTTTATAAAATAAATACCTGTTTTAATATTCTTTAAATTAATTTTCAGATTATTATCAGAAAAATTATCAGAAAAAATCTTTTCACCAAAAACATTAAAAACAGATACTTCATTAATTAAGATATCGGATTTAATAATCAAAGACTGATTTTCAGATATTGGATTAGGAAATATTGAGATATTATTATCATCAGAAAAATTATTTATTCCTACACCTGTATCACAACTGATATTAGCTTTCCAACCCGTTTTATTTTCAGCTCCGTCAGAATGAAAAACAAATGTTAAAGCTCCAAAACTATTAGTAGCTTTAACAATACCTGGAGAATTAGTGCCACAATATTTGCCTATCAAGACTGATGATGTATTAATACCATCATAAATATTCAAAAAATCATAATTACAATTACTTTGATATTCTACATTAAAATCAATAAAGTCAAAGACTAATTTTTTATTTTCATCTTTTGGATAAAAAGTCATAGTATAATCTTCGTAATCAGAATAATTAGAATTTTCACCACCTGAATCGTAGAAAGTTCCAGAGCAACAATTTTCAATGGAATTAGACATATTATACCAATTCTTCACAGAGATATAATTATTTTTGGTGATAGTATTATTTAAGCCGTTTTCATTATAAACTGTTAAAGAAACCGAAAAGCTGCCAGTATCATTGTAAACAATATCCAAAGGATTTTGAATAGATGATGTCTCAGGTGTACCACCTTCAAACGACCAAAGCCAGCTAATAGGATCTCCATAAGAATTGTCTGTAAAATTGATACTTTCACCTGGTTTTATTAATGTTTTATCAGCAGAAAAATCAGCAATTAATTCACTGGATTCCATTTTAATATTTAATACTGTAATTTCTTTATTTGACACAGAAACATTATTAATAATTCTATCAAAATATCCTGGAGCAGAAAACTTTAAAGAATAAATTCCCTGAGAGATAGGTCTGTGATAATTTCCCACAGGCAAAGAAGAATAAACAAAAGAGCTGTCAACATCATGTTGCAAAACAAAGACCTTGGCTCTGAGAGGCTGTCCTGTTATTGAGTCTGTAATTATTCCCCTGATACCATACAAAGATTCTTGCAAATAGTCTAAAAACGACCTATAATTATATTCCCAATGTTGCTGCAGCTGATTTGCATTAAGCATTTTAACATTTGATTGTTCAACAGTAAACTCCCTGCAATGTTGGAAATAATTCATATAATCCTGTCTTCCGCCATTTATAGTGTACCATTGATAGCCATTAGTAACACCGTTATTCTGACCTGTAAAATAACCACTGGGTGAATAAGCGTGTATAGTGTCAGCATATTGTCGTGACACATAATACCACCAGTCATTATCAGCATGAAGCTTGCTCCATGTATCCCATGGATAATTAACTAATTCAGCACCAGAGTGAGTATTAGCGGACATAACAAAATTATGAGCATTAGCAAACGACATAAAAGCCTCTGTCTCGGGTTGCCATTCATTTCCATCAGGATGAGGTCCATCTTCAGGATCAGGAAAATTTCTGTTTAAATCAACATAATTTGCATTATACCTTATTGCACCGTTAACAGTATTATTACCACCGTGATATGTCCCATCAGGATTGGCAAGGGGATTTATCCATATCTCAATATTATTAACCAAATTTGTAACTTTAGGAATATTACCATAATTAGTTGTAAGATAATCAATCAAATGCAAAAACAAAATATAACACACTATTTCATCACCATGCATCTGACCTGTATAAAAAAATTCAGGTTCATCTTCCGATTGATTAATATTATCAGAAATTTTTGCAACTAATAATTTTCTGCCACTTTGTAGAGTAGCAATAGTATAAATTTTACAAATATCAGGATGGTCTGCTTCAAACTGATACATCATAGATTCGTATGCTTCGTAAGTAGGGTAATAATCCCAGTCCTTACGTTTTTGTATTTCTTCCCAATTTAGCATATTTACATCACCTTGAATTCGCGGGTGAGGTAATATTGTATATTTATAATTTAATTTCAAAAATTCAGTAAATTCCTTTTTATTAGCATATGCATAAATATAATTATCTTTAATATTATCAATAGAAATTATTTTTGACAAATACGGGATATCTTTCTTTGTTTGAATTTTAAATTTAAAATAAGTTTCCCCTAATTCTTTAAAAATATTATTTAAATGATTTTCCTGTGGGACATTATTATTTTGAGAGAAAGCATTAAATAATAACAGTACAAATAATAAAGTTATAAGTAATTTTTTCATAATAATTTAATATAATAAATTCTGTCTTAACATTATTTTCAATGATTCAAAAATTTATTTTTCAGAATCTAATATTTCTTTAATACTATTAGAAAGATTAGAATAAGTTAATTTACTAACTTTAGTAAGAGGGAGGCGTAAGTTATTATTAATTAATCCAAGAATTTCAAGAGCAGCTTTAACACCGGCAGGATTGCCTTCCACAAAAAGTAAATTTATAAAATCAATAAGTTTATAATGAATTTTAAGAGCATCATTATAATTTTTCTTAAGCATAAGATTAACCATATCAGAGAATTGCTTAGGCAAAGCATTTGCAACAACAGAAATAACTCCATCAGCACCAAGAGCCATCAAAGGATAAGTTAATAAATCATCACCTGAAAACAATAGAAAATCTTTAGGACGATTTTTTAAAATCTGCATACACTGAGAAATATTTCCCGAGGCTTCTTTTATTCCAATAATATTATCAAAATCATTAGCAAGTTTAAGACATGTATCTGCCTCAATGTTTACACTTGTTCTTCCGGGAACATTATATAAAATAACAGGTAAATGGCTTGCAGCAGCTATTGCTTTGTAATGCGAATAAATCCCTTTCTGTCCGGGCTTATTATAATACGGTGCCACAGACAAAATAGCATCTACTCCATTAAAACCATCAGATTTTAATACATCAACAATATGTTGAGTATTATTCCCTCCAACACCAAGAACTATTGGGAGTCTTTTATTTACATTTTCAACAGTAAAACTAATTATAGCATTTCTTTCATCTTCCGATAAAGTAGCAGCTTCGCCTGTAGTTCCCATTACTACAAGAAAATCTACTCCATTATCTATCACATTTTCTATTAATCTGTTTAATGAATTAAAATCTACTGTCCCGTATCTTCTAAATGGAGTTATTAGTGCTACTCCTGTTCCTTTTAGTATAGTTTTCATCTCTTATATTTTTTTTAAAACAGTTAAATAGTGTTTAATATTTTCTACAAATAATTTCACATCTTTTTTATCAGTATTCTTAATCATTAGATCAAGATACATTTTTTTTTCTTCAGAAAAATCGCCTATTTTTAATTTTGCCTTTGATAGAGCTAATAAATATTTAAAAATAAAATTATTATCATTGCTCAAATCTATTAATAGGTCATATTCATTATTAATAAAATCATTAATAAAATTATTTTTTGGTATATTAAAAAAATTAAGGTTTTTTAATGTAATTACATCAAAATTAATGGTTGGAGTAATATAATTTGGAATTACTTTTTCATTTACAAAAGAAACAATATAGACAGTTTTTTTCTCTGCTCGAAATGTCTTTGCAATTTTTAATATGTTCTTATATTCTTCTTCGTTATTGATATTAAAAAGAATAGCTATACTTTTAATATCATTAATATTCTGAAAAAATTTACTTCTATGATTTTTTTTAAACTCTTTATTCAGAATATATTCTCCGCCAATTTTTTTTAATTTAGTAAACATAAATCAAAAATACATATTTTAAATTGAACAATTAAAAAATTCGGGGAAAAAATCTATTTTATTATTGAAAAGGTGGAAATATTATAGACAGGTAACCGATAAAGTTTTAGATAATCGTATTTTTTTAATGAGTATCCAATTTTCGTGTCTTTTTCAGAATAAGCAAATTTAACGGATTAACACCAAGGTTAGAGATGTTTTTCTGAGTAAAACGCAAGACTTTGTCATAATATAAAATTACAACAGGAGCCTCTTCCATTACTAAATTACTCATCTGAATATAATATTTATATCGCAAAGAATCGTTAACAGTTTGTTGAGCTTTGAGATACAGAGAGTCAAATTTATTATTGGCAAAATGAGTATAATTGGGACCTTTGGGACAAAAATTCTTAGAATAAAAAAGCGACAGATAATTTTCAGCATCAGGATAATCAGCAATCCACGAGCCTCTGAAAAACTCCAGTTTGCTCTGCGAAATCATTTCACGCAAAGTAGCAGGAGGATTAACTTCAATATTAATTTTCAAACCTAAAGAGTTGAGTTGATGCTGAATATATTGACATAAATCAATATACGAAGAAGTTGTCGATAAAGTTATTTCAGGAATATCATCAATATTTTTATAGCCGGAGTTAAGGAGTAATTTTTTAGCCATAGCAGGATTATATTCATAGCCAATCATTTTGGATGTGTCAAAACATGGTAAGCCAAGAGGTATAATGCCGTAAACACCAGGAGAACCAATGTTGTTTCTCAGATATTTTATCATTTTTTTTCTGTCAAAGCCATAATTAATAGCTTGTCTGATAGCTTTTGTTTTTAAAGGACGATTTTTGTCTGATTCTAATGAAGTGTCAACTAAAATACCAAGATATTCAGTATTTAAATACGGCATAGAAATCATTTTGATTTTGTCCTTATATTTAGGATTTAATTTACCTGAACGGGATAATAATTCATCTTTATAATCAGGTGCTATTCCTGACATAAAATCCAGGTTTCCCTTTACAAATTCGAGGAAAGCAATTTGTTTGTCAATAACAAAACTTATTGAAACAGCATCAAGATAAGGCAATCTGTTATTTTTGTCAAATTCAAAATAATTATTGTTTTTCAACAAAACCATTTTAACACCTTCTTCCCACATTTTCAAATAAAAAGGTCCTGTGCCAACAGGGTTTCTGCTAAAATCCTTTCCAAAAACTTCAACAGCTTCGTGAGGAATAACCGAACAATATTGCATTGATAAAATACCGAGAAAAGGAGGGAAAGCTTGTTTTAGTCTGATTACCAAAGTTGTATCATTTTCAGCTTTAAAATAATATTCATCATTATTTTTCAAGACATTATTAAACACCCAGGCACCTGGTGAGGCAAGCTTTTTATCTGCTAAACGTTTAAAACTATATTCAAAATCTTTGGCTACAACTCTCCTACCCTTTTTAAAAATCTTATTATTACCATGAAAAAAAACATCGTCTCTTAAATAAAAAACATATTTCAAACCCTTGTCAGAAATTTCCCATTTTTTAGCAATACATGGCTTAATATTAAGATTATCATCGAGCTGAACAAGTCCGTTATAGATTTGGTTACACACCCAAATATTAGCCTGGTCTTTTGCAAAAGCAGGGTCAAGAGATGTTATTCCGGCTGATTCGTTATACTTAAAAACTTTTCTTTTATCATTATTGTTTTCAACATTTGAGCATGAATAAAAAAGAAAAATAATTAATATTAACGATATATTTTTTTTCACAAATTTCCTTTATTTTTTTTTAGCAGAATCTTCCTCAATTTTTTTTACTTTTTTACGTTTTTATTTTTTCTTCTATTTTGCCAATATTTTCTTCTTCTTTCATTAATCTCCTTTAATTTCTTTTTTTGTGATTCAGTAAGAACAGGTTCAATTTCAGTATTAAAAGAATCGCGCATAAGTTTAAACTCTTTGCCAAAAGTCTCACTTATAGTTCTTCCGCGCTTGGAATATTTTTCAAGTATAGGATTTATAAGTTTCATTTGTTTATCACTGGGTTTAAAATCCCTTATAAATCTTTCCTTAAAGACCTTTTCAGGGCTACGTCTAAAAAGCTTTTCTCTTTTATAATGCAAATATTGTGATGTAGAAAAAACTCCCAGGATAAAGCCTATCACTAAGGTTATCACAATTATCAATATTGATTTTGATTTTTTTTTCATTTTCTGTCTTTTTATATCAAGGATATATTAATATCCCGTTGTTAATTTTTTTAAAAGTTATAAATTGTATAAGCTATCAAATCATCAGTGGAGACATTTTCAAGTCCAAAATATGTACTTAAAAAATCTCCTTGTAAAAAATAAGCAACTAATAATAATATAATTATTGCAGCAAATCCCAACAAATAAACCCTTTTTAATAATAAAGGTAATGATATAAACAAATCACTGAAAACAAACCTTTTATTATTAAGCTCATTAACTTTGTCAATAATTTTATCAGCAAAATAAGGGCTAAAAGAATAATCTTTTTGCTTAATAATTTTATTTATTTTTTCATCCATAATAATACTATTATAAAAAATCTTTAAGTAAAATTCTCAATTTATCCTGCGCTCTTGACAATCGCGACAAAACAGTTCCAACGGGTATTTTAAGAATTTGTGCTGTTTCTTTGGTATCATAACCTTGCAACATTCTCATAACTATAACACTTCGGTATTTTACATCCAATGATTGCAAAGCTATTGTAACCATTTCATTAATATCATTATTTACTTCCTTAGAAGAAATTTTTAAAATTTTATTCTCATCAGAAGAAAATATTTTTTGTTTTTTCTTTCGTTTTTTTAATTCATTAAGCGAAAGATTAATAGCTATTCGCGTCAAATAAGTGCCAAGCTGCGATTCATTTCTAAATTTATTTATAGACTTATAAAATCTTATAAAAGTCTCCTGCCCAATATCTTCAGCCTCAGCACATTCACCAAGCATACCTTTTACCACCCTTGCTATCTGTCCTTCATACCTGGCAATAATATATCTAAAAGCAGAATTATCTCCTTTGATAATTTCATCTATTAATTCTATATCAGAATAATTATTATATTCTATCACTTAAATCTGCTTTTTTATTTGACAATTTTACTTTAAAATTTATTCCAAAAAATAAGGTTGGCAAATTTTTAAAACTTTACCAACCTTATGAAAAAATCAACATTTATTTTATTTTATTAAAGCACAAAATTACACAAAATTTTTATTTCAAATTATTTTTTCTGAGAAGCAATAAATCTCTCGGCTTCAATAGCAGCCATACAACCTGAGCCTGCAGCTACAACAGCCTGACGGAAAACTGAATCCTGAACATCACCGGCAGCAAAAACACCTTCAATATTTGTTTTTGTAGAGTCGGGTTGAGTTTTTATATATCCTTTTTCATCCAAATCTATCACTCCTTTAAAAAGGTCAGTATTTGGTTTATGGCCTATGGCAACAAAAAATCCTGTAATATCAATTTTTCTTTCTTCCTTGGTTTTAACATTTGTCAGTAAAGCTCCGTTAACACCTGAAAAATCTCCAAGCACTTCTTTTGGAATGCTATCCCAGATGATTTCAATCTTATCGTTATCAAAAACTCTTTTCTGCATAGCTTTTGATGCTCTTAGTTCATTTCTTCTGTGAACAAGATATACTTTATTACAAACATTCGTCAAAAATAAAGCATCTTCAAGAGCAGTATCACCACCACCTATGACAGCGACATCCTGATTTTTATAAAAAAATCCGTCACAAGTAGCACAAGCAGAAACGCCCTGACCTATATATTTTTTCTCTGATTCCAAGCCAAGCCACCTGGCAGAAGCACCTGTTGCAATTATGACAGTCTCTGCCATTATTGTCTTACCATCATCAGCCTTAACAGTAAAAGGTCTTTTTAATAAATCTACATCTGTTACAATTCCAAACCTTATGTCAGCACCGAAACGTTTTGCCTGATCTTCCATGTCTTTCATCATTACTTTTCCATCAACACCTTTAGGATATCCGGGGAAATTTTCTACTTCTGTTGTTATTGTAAGCTGTCCGCCGGCTTGTAATCCCTGATAAACAACAGGATGTAAATCAGCTCTTGATGCATAAATAGCAGCAGTATAACCTGCAGGACCCGAGCCTATTATTAAGCACTTTACTTTTTCCATTTTCTTTTCTTTTAATTTCATTTATAAATTCCTTTCAAAAGTAAAATAATTATTAAAAACTGTGCCAAAAAAAATATAAATATTAGTATTAAAATATAAAATTAGTATTATTTTTGCAGCGAATATCGGGGTGTGGCGCAGTTGGCTAGCGTACTTGCATGGGGTGCAAGGGGTCGTGAGTTCGAGTCTCACCACTCCGACATATTGGCTGTGAACAGAAATTCTATTCACAGCTTTTTTTTATCTCATTGTTTCAATAACCTCATTATCAAAAGTCATTAAATTCTTCATTAAATTTACTGTTAAACACGAATGAACAGGAATAATTCCAATTATATTACCAATATTAATATTTTCAAAAACTTCTTCTTCAACTTTTAAAACACCATGTTCCTGAGAAACCGAGCTTAAATAATTTTTTTGATTTTTTATATCCCATTTTTTATTTTTAAAATCAAAGTTTACAAGATACCCATAAAATCTTTCATTATTGTGTAATAAATACTCTTTAGAAAAATGAACAGCTCCTCCATAAATAATTATCTCATTACGTTTTTTATGTTTAGCCACAACAGGACAAGCCATAACAACAGCAATATCATCAAAAGTACACGATTGTAATTTATATTGCATTAAATCATAAAAAACAAAATTTCCTGGTCTTATCTCATCAACATCTGAAAAGTCATTAATTAAACTGCACGATGGAGTATCTCCATAAGAAATTATTAAATTTCTATTATTATATCTTTTTTTTAAAACATTTAATTTTGATACTGATTCATAATAAATATTTTTTATTTCTTCTTTGCTTTTAGCATGATAAGTATGACCTGCATGTGAAAGGAAACCTTTTAACTCAATATTTTCTGAGCTGTCACTAATTTCAATAATTTTATCGATTGTTGAAATATCATCTACATCAAGTCCTGTTCTATGATAACCTATATCAATTTTAATAAAAATACCAACTTTATGTTTTAAATTATTCTTCAAAAAAACCACACTATCAATACTTTCAACAAGAAGATTTAAAACAATTTTTTTAGCAAGAATATTTATTTTTTCAATCTCCAGTATGTTGACAGGAAATGCAATAGTTATATCAGACCAATCATTATCTGCAAAATAAACAGCCATATCAACTGAAGAAACAGCTATTGAATTAACGTTAAATTTTTTATACCAATTTGCTATTACAGCCGATTGATGTGTTTTAAAATGAGGTCTGAAATTTACATTAGATTTATTTACCTTTTCTGACATCCTTTTAATGTTTTGCAAACATTTACCTTTGTCAAGTATTAAAGTTGGTTTTTGTATCATTTTTTCTAAATTATTATTTGTTCACTGCGTTCGCGTTATATTTTCATTAAGATTTACTGTTTTTTTTATTTTTTTTCAGATAGCAATTTTAATAATATTTTTCTAAGCATATTAAGAGCAACAACAGAAGCTTTTTGAATATTTCTGCCACGATGTTCACCGAAAAAAAAATTCTCGGCAACAACTTTATCATGACAGGCAACAGCAATCCACGTAAATCCAACAGGTTTAGTATCAGTAGCTCCGCCAGGGCCTGCTATTCCTGAAGTGGCAATAGAAAAATCAGTATTATATTTTTCTCTTATTCCTAATGCCATTTGCCGTACTACTTGCTCACTGACAGCCCCATATTTTTCTAAAACTTCTTTTTTAACATTCAATTCTTTGATTTTTATCTCATTAGAATAAGAAATTACCGAACCCTTAAAATATTTTGAACTTCCCTGAACTGATGTAATAAGATGAGATATATTACCACCTGTACAGCTCTCTGCACACGACAAAGAGAAATTATTTTTTATCAGTAAATCACCAATTATTTTTTCCAGTCTGTCGTCATCATAACCAAAAATAAGATCAGGGATAATTTTCTGTAACTTATTTATTTCATGATTGACATCAGCAATTAAATCATTTTTTTTATTTCCCTTAGCAGTTAGTCGCAGTCTGACAATCCCGGGTTGTGGCAGATATGCAAGCTGCATATTCTCAGGCAATGAATTCTCCCAATCAGAAATAAAATCAGCAAGAAAAGATTCGCCCATACCAATAGTTAGAACAGTTTTGTGAAACATAGCACCTGTTAATACATTGTTTTGCAATTTTATGGCAATCTGCTCAAACATCTCCTTCATCTCAAAAGGCACTCCCGGCATTGAAATAAATATTTTTTTAGAATTATTCTCGGATAATTTTTCAAACCACATTCCAGAAGCAGTTCCACAATTATTATAAACAGGCTTACATGCCTCAGGTAAAAAAGCCTGATTTCTATTTAATTCAGTAACCTCAAAACCCCGAATAGCAAACAATTCCTTAATATTTTCATAAGCTTTTTCATCAAACTTAAGTTTTGTATCAAAATATTCACAAAGACATAATTTTGTGATGTCATCATTTGTAGGGCCTAACCCGCCGGTTATCAGAACAATATCAGAATTCTGCTCCGCAAATTTTAAAGTCCTGAGAATTTGTTCTTTATCATCATGAATAGTAATATATTTTTTTACTTCTATTCCTAAACTATAAAGCTGATTAGCAAGCCACGAAGCATTGGTATTCTCAACCTGACCTATTAACAATTCATCACCAATGGTTATTATTATTGAATTCATATTCTTACAAATTATTCACAATAAATGTTAATAAAAACGTTATAAATTATTATCTTAATAAAAAAAATCAAAAAAATTTTTTTATATTTGTATTTATTGCAAATATATCTAAACTTAAAAAAATATCATAAAAATATGAAAGAATATATTAAAGAATCGGAATTGATATTAAATAATGATGGAAGTGTTTACCATTTACATCTTAAACCTGAAGATATTGCAGACACAATAATAATTGTTGGCGACCCTGACAGAGTAGCAACGGTTTCAAAACACTTTGACACTATTCAACTGAAAAGACAAAATCGTGAAATACACACACATACCGGATATTATAAAAACAAACGGATTACTGTATTGTCAACAGGTATGGGACCTGATAATATTGATATTGTAATTAACGAACTTGACGCATTAGCAAATATTGACTTAGATAAAAGACAAAAAAAAGCAGAACATAAGTCCTTAAACATAATACGATTAGGCACATCAGGAGCTTTACAAAATGAAATTAAACCGGGTGCTTTTATTGCAAGCAAATATGGTCTTGGCATTGACGGTTTATTAAATTTTTATGCAGGAGACAAAAAAAACTTTAACAATGATTTATCTGAAGCTTTTGAAAAACATTGCAACTGGGATAAAACCCTTGCCAAACCTTATGCTTCTCCTTGCTCCGAAGAACTTTTAAATAAACTCGGAGAGGGCTTAACTACAGGAATTACATTAACAGCTCCGGGATTTTACGGTCCTCAAGGAAGAGTTTTGCGGCTGAAACTTGCTAACCCTGATATTAATAAAAAAATTGAGTCTTTTCATTTCAACGGAATGAAAATCACCAATATGGAAATGGAAACATCTGCTCTTTACGGTCTTGGCAATTTGTTGGGACATAACACTCTTACTATTTGCGTTGCCATTGCAAACAGAGTTAGCAAAAAATTTATTAATGATTACAAACAAAATGTTGAAGCCCTTATTAAAGATGTATTAGATAAACTTTGAAAATAATTCATATTAAATACTGATGTCTGATTTCAAAAAAAATAAAGAGTTTTATGCTTTAATAAATTTATTAGATGAACCTGATAATAACATTTTCGATCAGATACAAAAAAAAATTATCACTTATGGAATTGATGTTCTGCCATTGTTAAAAGAAGTTAAAGACAATACTTTTAATAACCTTTCGAGAAGCAGGCTTAAAAACATTATTCACCTTATTCAATATGAAGATATTATTAATAATTTAAAAAAATGGAAATTTTCCTCTTCACAAAATCTTCTTTCCGCATATATTCTTATTTCTAAATATGAATATCCTGATATTAATGATGATGAAATTAAAGTCCAAATAAACAATATCACAAAAGATATCTGGATTGAATCTAATGATAATTATAATGCCTGGCAGAAAATTAAAATATTAAATTATGTTTTATATGACAGATATTTTTTTAAAGGAGATAAAGAAAATTTCTATTCTACTGACAATCTTTTCATAAACAAAGTGTTGGAAAACAAAAAAGGCAATGCTGTTTCTTTAGGTTTATTATATATTATTATAGCTCAAATACTTGACTTACCTGTTTATGGAGTTAATTTACCCAAGCATTTTATTCTTGCATATATTTCTAAAACCGAAAAAGATAATGCATTTCATAAAAATATAATGTTTTATATCAATCCTTTTTACAATGGTGCCATATTTACCCAAAAAGAAATAAATCTTTTTTTCAAACAAATAAATTATAAAGTTGATACATCATCCTATCAGGCATACAGTAATGTTATGCTTATAAAACGTTTAATTCATAATTTGGTTTTAGCTTATAATAGAATTGGAGAAAATGATAAAGCGAGAGAAATAAAACATTTTCTTAAAGCTTTAGAATAGTTTTTTTTGATAAATTATTTTGGTGAAATAATAAATGAGTCGAGTCTAAAAAGGTAGATTTTCGTCAAAATCAAGGCGGAGAGAATTTTGCAACCGCAGTTAACTCGTTGTTAATGAGGATTGAAAAAATCTTGACAACGACGAGTTTGGCGGCAAAGACCCTTTTTAGACCGAACTCATAAATAATCCATAAATTTGGCAATAAAAATATAACTTACGTGACGAAGCTGTGTAAACAGAAAAAAACTAACTGACTTTCTCCATATATCTTTGCCTATTAATCCTGATTTTAATAATTCCTCAGATTTTATAAACTTGAAGATTTGCTTCTATCTTGAGACAAAATTGGTGAAATTAAATTTGCTATTTACAATTAATGATAGTAATGAAAATCAGGTATCTCTTTCTGAGCCTGAAAGCAGTCATATGATAAGTCGTAATAATATTACCTAAGTAGCTTATAATATTCGACGGATAATGAACATTTTAGGAAAAGATAAACACTAAATAAGTACTTTCAAGTACTTATTTAGTTTATCTTTGTCAAAATATCGTCAAATAAGAGCCAAATTAATCCGTTTTAACATTGGCATATTCTTCGATAAAACATTTGCAAACGTTATTAAAGCCCGCTTAAATCAGCTTATATTTAATTTGAGTATTTGTCCATAAATTAAATGCTTAGTTAATAGACGGACTAACATTATACAATAAAAAAAATCAATATGATACAATTATTAACAGTTGGAGTGATTGGAAAATCATTAAAAGAAAATGAAAAACGAGTAGCAATTCATCCTGAACATATAAAACGTATTCCTCTGAGGTTTAGAAAACAAATTACATTTGAATTGGGATATGGAATGAGATTTGGAATAGATGATAACACAATAGCCAAACTTACATCAGGACGAGTTGCTTCCCGAGAAGAAATACTGAAGGATTTTGATTGTGTGATTATACCTAAACCTTTACCTGAAGATTTGGCACAGGTGCACAAAGGTGCAATTGTTTGGGGCTGGCCACATTGTGTGCAACAAAAAAAAATTACTCAAATATCCATTGAAAGAAAATTAACGCTTATTGCATGGGAACAAATGTATAACTGGAGCAGAACGGGTGACAAAAGCATGCATATTTTTTACAAAAATAATGAAATTGCAGGCTATGCCGGTGTAAATCATGCTTTAAGCCTTATTGGTGTTATAGGAAATTATGGGAAACCACGAAAAGCAGTAATCTTTAGCTTTGGTTCTGTAAGTCGAGGAGCTGTTTATGCGTTACAAGGTCAGGGAGCAACTGACATTACAGTATATACCCGTCGAAAACCAACAGATGTAGGTGCTCAATTGCCTACAGTAATTTTTAAACAAATGATTAATGACGATTCAGGAAACTTGCTGTCAGTGGAGCCTGACGGTAGCACTCGGCAGATATCAGATGTTTTATCAGATGTACAAATAATTGTTAATGGCACTCTTCAAGATATTGAGCATCCATTAATGTTCGTTCCAAAAGATAAGGCTAATAAATTGATGGATGGCACGCTTATTATTGATATAAGCTGTGACGAAGGAATGGGTTTTTGGTGTGCAAAACCTACAACATTTAAACACCCGATAATTAATGTTGATGGTAAATTTTATTATTCAGTTGACCACAGTCCAAGTTATTATTGGAATTCTGCCTCATGGGAAATTTCAGAAGCCTTATTGCCTTTTCTTCCCATTGTTATGAAGGGACGAAAAGCATGGGAAAACGACAAAACTATATCAAAAGCAATAGAAATAAATAATGGAATAATTCAAAATCAAAAAATTATTTCTTTCCAAAATCGAGAGAAAGATTATCCACACCAATTTCGTTAATAAATCCTATTACGATGAAAATTACATCGTAAAACATATGGTTTAAGAAAACTTGTAAAACAATAAAAGATATAGAAAATTTCAGGGGATATTTATAATGGACATAAGAATTAATAAAGAACTTAACAGATTACGAACAATAATCGAAAAAAATAGAGTTGCATTTACTGATATAGCTAATATTCAACAGTTACAAGTTGGATATGATATAAGGGCAGACAATTATAGCAAAGAAAGTCAAAGCAGGCCGGATAAGGTACATCAGACTACTTTAACAGACAGGTTCTTTCTTGAAGAACTAAGAAAATTAATCAGCGGCAAAAGAATTGCTTATTTAGATGTTGGCTGTGCAGATGGCAGAAGAACTAAGAGGTTTTCCAACGAACTGGAGGATTTTTGCCAAATTGACAGACTCAATGCAATCGACTACTCAAGAAAAATGGTTGCGCAAGCACAGGGAATTCTGGAACATTCAAACGTTTCATGGGGAAACATAACTGATTTACCTTTTCAGGCTGAATTCAATTTAGTTACCTGTATGTATGGCGTTATTGGACATTTATCGGAGAAGTTGATACAGCAAGCTTTTAATAATCTATCTCAGACTCTCGTAGATGGAGGCATTCTCTGTATAGATGTTCTTGGAAGTGATCAGAAATTTCTTAAACATTACCGTTACAACGAGGTCAATAGTAATCATGGGAAATATGTTGCATATTTTACTAAAATAGAAGGAAGTCCATTAACGAATGGCAAAGACCAGCGAATAGTCTATACTATGCGGATGTTTACTCCGGGAGAAATAAAAATATACGCTAAAAATGCAGGTCTTAGACCCTTAGCAGATAAAGAAATTTATCCTGTTGAAAGAGGGCTTGATGAAATGGAATATGCATTAGTACTTAAAAAAAATGCTAACAAATTTATTTGTTTGCTTCGATAAAATATCCACATCAATTTCGTTAATGAATTTTATGACGAAAAATTACATTGTATAACACCTAAGTATATAAAAACTCCGTAGCGCTATCATCTATGGTTTTTATATGCATTGTTGAACCTGTCTGCCAAGGCACGCCAGGAAGGCGACAGCAAAAGTAGCGGGGTTGGCTATTTCAGAAGATATGTGATTTTAATAATTCCTCAGATTTTACAAATTTGAAAATTTGCTTCTATCTATAGACAAAATCGGTGAAATTAAATTTGCTATTTACAATTAATGATAGTGATAAAAATCAGGTATCTCTTTCTGAGTCTGAAAGCAGTCATATGATAAGTCGTAATAACATTACCTAAGTAGCTTATAATATTCGACGGATAATGAACATTTTAGAAAAAAATAAACTAAATAAATACTTAGAAATACTTATTTAGTTTATCTTTGTCATAATATCGTCAAATACGAGCCAAATTAATTCGATTTAACATAGGCATATTCTTAGATAAAACATTTACAAATGTTATTAAAGCCTGCTTAAATCAGCTTATATTTAATTTGAGTATTTGTCCATAAATTAAATACTTGGTTATTAGACAGACTAACGTTATACAATAAAAAAATCAATATGATACAATTATTAACAGTTGGAGCGATTGGAAAATCATTAAAAAAAATAAAAAAAGAGTTTCCAAAAAAAATGAGATAAATTTGAGATTTAGAAACAATCTAAATAAGGAGATAAAAGATTAATTAACATTAAATTGAAGGTGACCTTAATTCATTGCAAAGATAACCGCTAAATATTAAAAAGTGTGAAAAAAATATTGTTTGTATTATTTGTTTTTGCAAATTTGTTTTTATCCCAAAAAAAATTATTTGCTCAACA
Source organism: Bacteroidales bacterium (assembly GCA_021158345.1). Classification (GTDB taxonomy): domain Bacteria; phylum Bacteroidota; class Bacteroidia; order Bacteroidales; family AUK083; genus AUK083. The sequence continues at coordinate 17,443 of JAGGUV010000097.1, read as the reverse complement.
CTCAGACCCAACTAAAATTAAAGCTTTTAAAATTCAAGGTAAGATAAAATTTGATGGTAATTTATCCGATTCTATATGGCAGGAAGTTCCTCATTTCAGCAACTTTACACAGCGGGATTTGGATTATGGAAAACCAATAACGGAACATACCGAAGTTTCAGTAATTTATAATAATAATGCTTTGTATTTTGGAATATGGTGTTTTCAAAAAGATGCATCAAAAATTGTTGCAAAAAATATGAACAGGGATTTTAATTATCGGTCAGATGATAATTTTCAAATAATGATTAGCCCGTTTAATGATAATAGAACAGGTTATTTATTTATAATTAATCCAAATGCAGCAAGAACTGATATTCAGATTTTTAGCAGTGAAGATGGCAACGAAGATTGGAATGGTGTGTGGGATGCCAAGGCCTCAATTAATGACAAAGGTTGGTTTGCAGAAGTTTATATTCCTTTTAACACTTTACAATTTAAAAATGATGTTGTATTTGATTGGGCAATAAATTTTGAAAGAGATATTGTTTCAAAAAACGAACAAGCCCTTTGGCAAGGTTGGTCAAGAAATAATTCTATCACTTCTGTTGTTAATGCAGGGAGACTTACAGGTATTTCAGGTATTTCTTATACTAAAAAATTTGAATTTAAACCTTACGCTTCGGGCGGATGGCAGTACACAGATAACGATGGTAATTCTTTTCCTCTCAAACTTGGAGCCGATTTGAATGTAAATCTCTCACCTACACTTAAATTAAACTTAACTTCTTATACAGATTTTGCTCAGGTTGAGGCTGATAGAATTCCTGTCAACTTATCCAGGTTTAGTATTTACTATCCTGAAAAAAGACAATTTTTTCTTGAAGGTTACGACTTATTCGAATTTAATCTTGGCCATAATAATAATGCTTTTTATTCGCGTGAAATAGGTATTGAAAACGGTAAACAAGTACCAATAATTGCAGGAGCCCGCTTATTTGGAAAAGTTGGAAAAAATAATATTGGTTTCCTGAATATTCAAGAAGCAAAAATTGACACTATTTCTTCAACTAATAATACTGTCTTTCGTTATAAACGGGACATTGGAAAACAATCTTCTATTGGAGGAATATTTACTAATGTAGTCAATAGTGAACATTCTAATCAAGTATTTGGTATTGATGCTTCATATCAGACTTCTGAATTTTTGAAAAATAAGAATCTTACTGTGTCAGGGAAAATTTCAACAAGTTTAAAAGATTTTAAACCACAGAAAAATGCACTCACTTACCGTCTTTTTGTTGATTATCCAAATGATTTAATCGATAACTTTATGTCAATTGAAAGCATGCAGAAGAATTTTTATCCTGAATTAGGATACATACAACGAACAAACTATGATTCTTACAGTTGGTATTTTAGATTAACACCAAGGTGGTTCACTAAATTAGGAGTAAAAAAGATGGCACTTAAACCATGGGGGTTCACTATTTACAGAACTCATTCAACAGGCAAATTGGAAAGTTTTTCAAATGAAACCCGCCCTATTGGAGCTGTATTTAAGTCGGGTGAACGCTTTGAGATTAACTTTATACAAAATTTCGACCGCTTGGATAACAATTTTGATATTACTGATAATATTAGTATTCCTACAGGGGAATATATGATGTATAAATATGAATTGCAATTTGAAACTTATCATTCACGTAAACTTTGGATAGAGTTATTGTATAATTTTGGGAGTTTTTATACAGGTAACATCAATACTATTTACAGTGAATTAGGTATTAATTTTAATAAACATTTGAATTTTAACGGGACATATTCATGGAATAAGGTTAATTTACCACAGGGTAATATCATTACTCACGAGGTTACATCTTATGTTAATTATGCTTTTACTACCAGACTTAATTTTTCGTTGTTTGCTCAATATAACAGTCTGGAAGAAATTATGAATTATAATATAAGATTACATTGGATTCCTGAAATTGGCTCCGATTTTTATTTTGTATATAATATAGGATACGAAGAACCTATTAAACAAATAGAATATTTAAAACCACAAACAACAAGTGCTGTAATGAAATTTGTTTACAGAATAGTTTTTTAAAAATAAATAATAAAGGGAATCTTAGTGTTATTAAAAAAAGGAATTATTAATAATTATTAAAATAAAATTATAAAAATGAAAATATTTGATTTAACTCACAAGCTTTCAAATTCCACACCTGTATATCCCGGGACAGAAAAATTAAATTTTACAATTACTTCTACAGTTGAAAAAGATACTTTTAAAACAACAAATCTAAATATGCAATCACATGCAGGAACTCATCTCGACTGTCCTGCACACATTATTAAAAACGGGCTTTGTACGGATAATATGCCAATAGATAAATTTTACGGCAAAGGCATTGTAATTGATGTTTCAAGGTTCGAACCTGATTATGAAATAAAAATAAAAGACATTGAAAAATTTAAATCTAAAATTGAAAAATCAGATTATATCTTGTTATATTCAGGCCGGGATAAATATTGGGGAAAAGTAAATTATTTTAATAATTTTCCTGTTTTATCTCCCGAAACTGCCAAATTTATAGTTAATTCAAAAATAAAAGGTATTGGTATTGACTGTATTTCTGTTGACAAAATTGATTCTGTTGATTTTAAAATTCACAATATTTTGCTGAAAAATAATATTATTATTGTGGAAAATCTTACAGCACTTATTCAATTAATTGGAAAAGATTTTATGTTTTTTGCTTTTCCTTTAAAAATTAAAGATGGTGATGGCTCCCCTATCCGCGCCACAGCTATAGTAAATTAAAAAAAAGACGAGGCATACCTCGTCTTTTTTTTAATTTTATAATTCTATTTTATTTTCAACATTTTACGACATGCCCTCAACCCTATTTGATTTTTTAGAATATAATAATATATACCACTACTACATTGGCTACCGGACTCATCTAATCCATTCCATGATATTTTATAAGTATTCTTAGCATATTCACCATTCATTAAACTTCTTATCTTATTTCCCCGTGTATCATAAATAGCAAGTTCAATAACCTCTTTTTCAGGGAGAGAAAACTGAATGCTGGTGTTATTAATAAAAGGATTGGGCGAATTTTGAAGTAGAACTAACTGTGACTGTAAAGCAGCCTGTTCATTAATACCTAATAAATTACCCTGATTATCAGTCTTTGCCAGACAAGCATAATGCTCCCCGCTACCACCACTCCAACCAGTCATCACAAAACCCTCATCAGAAGTTTTTTGCATAGAAGAAAATAGCGGACAATTATCATGAGAAGGAACAGCATGTGTCCATAAAGTATCTCCCTGGGAACTTAATTTTGCAATATTTCCATAATTACCTAAAGTGCCTGTAACAACAAAATTATTGTCATCAGTTTCAACAGCTGAATTAACATACGTATAGTATCCTCCAAAAGGGAATAAATATTCCCATAATTGCACACCATTGTTGTCAGTTTTCATTACTGCCTGCGCACCATTCCATGCACCTGTTATCAGAAAACCATTATCAGAAGATACTAAAACAGAACGGGGTGAACCATCTTTAGATGTATAAGTAATCTGCCAAATAAGATTTCCTTCGCCATCAATTAAAAAAAGATTGGGATACCAGGGACCTGCAGCAAACATTTGAAAATCACCAATTACAGCATAATTACCGTTAGAAGCAGCACACATACTTGTTGCTCCACTACTGTTATTAGTAAAATATGTCTTTTCCCAGAGTTTATTACCTTCTTCATCAATTTTAAATGTATAAGATTTGCTTTCAAGAACACCGCAAATAATAAAATAGTTGTCTGCTACAGGCAAAATAAATGAAGAGCCATCTCCTGCTAAAGGACCACCAAAAGTAAAATCCCATTCCATATTCCCAGATGCATCTGTTTTAAAAATCCAACCATCTTGGTAGCCTGCTCCGTATGAACCCGTATTAGCTGCTATAAGATAGCCGCCATCACTGGTCTGTCTGACACATCTGCCTTCATCACCATTCACGCCTCCATAAGTTTTTGTCCATACAGTATCTCCGTCACTATTAGTTTTTATGAGCCATACATCATAGTTGCCAGCACCAAAAGATGACGTTTTCCCCACAATGATATAACCGCCATCATTAGTTGTACTTACAAAATTCCCAAAATCATCGGCATTGCCACTAAAAGTTTTATAAAAAGTCTCCTGTGCTTTTATAGTCCCGAGAAAACATAAAATGCCAAGAAAAAACATACTTGACATTTTCGTAAAATTTGTAATTTTCATAATAATCTCCTTTTTTTAATTAATAAATTATATTGTTGGAATCGTATAAAAAATTTATTTACTTACAAATATAAAAAAAAATTTAAAATCTATAAAGATTTTTAAAAAAAACATTTTGATTTTCTTCACGATTTTCTCTTAGATTTGTATATTATGAGAAAATTTGAACAATTTTTTTTTAATGAAAACCCCAATCAACAAAACTATCAGTGCAGTAATAAATCCGGGGACAAACGAAGATTTTGCTTCAAACTGCGTAGGACATATTATTCCCCATATAAAAAATCCGAGATTAACAAAAAATCCCGAAAAAATGCTTGCAAGAGCAACTGCTTTATATTTGATAACATCTTTTTTTATTAAAGCCAGAAAAGTTACAGGAACAAATATTACAATAGTCGCCAGTCCTACGACCATTAAATCAATAACCTTTGGGAAAAAAATAGCCATAAAAAGTGCAATTATTCCAAAAATAATAGTTGTAATTCGTATGTGTAATTGTATTTTTTTATTTGAAATTTCTTTCTTTTTCCATCCTATAAAGTCTTTAACTGCAGAAATAGAAATAATATTTAAAAAACTATCTCCTGAAGACATTAAAGCAGATAATAAACCAATTATTGCAAAGCCAAGAACAAACTCGGAACAATGACTGTCTAAAAACAAATAAGGTACATCATTGGGGTCAATACTATTACCGAGAGCTATTCTGACAGACATCCCGACAAGGGGAAAAATAAAATAAAACGGCAGCATCCCAAGACCGGAGATTATGCTGACTTTTTTTGCTGTTTTCCCACTCTTTGCAGCAAGTACTCTTTGCCAGATATCCATACGAACCATGACAGAAGGTGCAAGAAAAACAGGAAGTGCTATTAAAAAAACTATTCCGTAAAAAGTTCCGTTAAGCATATTTTTAGGTAATTCAGATAAAGCTCTTAATGAATTAGTATCTGTAATAACTCCGGGAATAAAGATTAAAATTATCATAATTATAATAATTATAAACTGGAGCACATCGGTTAATATTACTCCTGACAATCCTGCAAAAGCAGTATAAATAATTACAGTAAGACAAGAAATTATTGCGGCAGTCTGATACCCAATATTAAAAGCATATCTCAGCAATGAAGCCATTCCTACAAATTGTGCTGCAAGAAGGAAAAAGAAAATGAAGATATTTACTCCGGTGACAGTTGAAGAAAACATTTTAGAAAAAAATGAATTTTCTCCTTCTGTATATTTTTTGTTCAGAAATTGAGGAAAAGAATATATTTTGTTTTCTCTACCGGAATTATGAATTTTAGATGCGAAAAATGACAAGATAAAAAAACCTATTACATACGCTATTCCTATTCCTACACCTGCAAACCCCGATTCGTAACCCATTGCCATTAATCCGATGGATGTGCCTCCTCCTACAAAAGTTGCAAGCGTGGTAAATACCAAAGGAAGTGTTTTTGTTTTCCTGTTGTTAACGAGATAATTCTCAAGATCTGTAGATTTTACATGCTTGAGCGTTAAAAAAATTATTACAGTCAGATAAATTATTATCCAAAATAAAAGCCAGCTCATGTGTATTGATTTGTATGTCAAAAGTATAAAAAAAATCAGATAAGGGCAAAGCATACCTTGTTTCTATTCAGACATCTAATAAAATGTTTATATTTGTTTATTAAATGACATTATTTAGTTGAAAATACAGAATTGTTTAAAAACCATAAAAATATAAACAGATGAAATATCTATGACTAAATGGAATTTAGATTTTAGATTTTAGATTTTAGATTTTAGATTTAAATTTGGGCAAGCCCTGTACACAAACGTTACAGGGTAAGTAAGTGAATGATTAAATTCTGAAATTGGAAACTGGAAATTAAAAAAAATTCCTTTTAGCACTATATAATATCTGATTTCTAACATTACTAATAAAACTTTTACAAGATAAATATTTAATAATATGTTAACTACAAAAATATAAACAGATGAAATATATAGAGAAACAAATTAGCTGGTTTTTAATATTTTTTTTTACTTCGATGATAACATTATTAACATTATCATATTATTTTCAATGGGGTGACGAACCTCTTGACAGCACGGTATTTTTGATAATATTATCATTACTTGCTCTCTGCTTGTTGTTGTTTTTTAAAATGCAAACAATTGTTGACAAAGATTGTATTAAAATATTTTTTGGTATTGGTTTAATCTGTAAAAAGATAAATATTAAAAACATCAAACATCTTGAGCCTGTAAGAAATAAATGGTTTTACGGATGGGGAATAAGAATGCTAAAAAACGGGTGGTTGTATAACATCAAAGGTCTTAAAGCTGTTGAATTAAAATTTAATGATAGAAAGTCTGTTATTAGGATTGGAACTAAAAATCCCGAAAAAATAATATCTGCTATTGAACTATGTATTGAAACAATAAAGCGCAAACAGAAAAATAAAATAATTTATTAAAACAAATCCCCGATATATAAAACATACCGGGGATTATTAATTTATTCATACAATTAAAACATCATTTTAAACGAGAAATTAAAATTACGTTTAAAGCCCCAAAACCCTACGAATGAATTTTCATCATGATTTATACCATCATAACCTTCAGAAATATATTCTTCGTTTAAAGCATTATAACAATTTATTGTAAAAACAGATTTTAAACCATTAATCTTAAAATAATAAGAAGCACGCATATCTAAAATATTATAAGCCGGGATTTTATACGATTGTATGCCTTCTTCTAAAGGATTAGTTCTTTCAGTTGGATCGAACTTGCTATATAAATTGTCAAAAAACATCCAATTAGCGCCTATTTCAATATTCTTAATAATTTTATATTCTGTTTCAATACCAAAATGAGTTTGAGGAGCATCATAAACTTTTAAATTTTTTGTGTAAATTTTATATGTCCCTACTTTTTCATGGCTAATTTTATCAAATACATCAGCAGAAACATTATTTTCATATCTCCAATCGCCAAGGGAAAAATTCATACTTAGACTAAGTTTATTAAAAATTTTAGAATTAATCTCAACTTCTACACCTTTATGTAATTCATCTAAACCTTTAAAATAAATATTTTGATATTTCATCATATTATTTTCAGAATAACTATAAGTAGCATCCAGCCATTGATCATCCCATTTAGTATAATAAGCATTTATACGCATCATAAAATTTTCTGTTTTATAAACATAACCCAGTTCAAAAGCTTTTACTTTTTCAGGTTTATAATCCTTATTTATCTCATTTGAATAATTGATAAAAATATTATAAAAAGTTGGTGATTTGGTGTAATAACCTAAATTAGCAAATACATTATTTTCTTCGTTAATATTAAAATTAAGGCCTGTTTTAGCATTATAGCCTAAAAAATTTTGCCAATTGGTTTCATTATTTTCAGGGAAATAGCTAAACAAATCTTTTCTCTTATTTGATTTTAGAAAAGCTGATACAGCAAGGAATGTTGAAAAATTATTCTTAGTATATTCTATCTGCGAAAAGCCTCCGTAATAATTTATATATCCGAGATAATTATAATTAATTTTATCACCAACTTTAGCATGCTTACTTCTATTTAAAAGATTAGCATCATAATATTGATTTTTATAAATATTTTTAGTGTCGTCCCAATAATCACCGCCAAAAAGGTCTCTAACCTCCTCATAATGTATTCCTTTATACAATCTTACATCAACACCTGCAATTAGTTTCAGATAATCATTAATATCATAATTTAATGTTGATAATAAGCCAATCCATTTATGATTATGGCATGAATTACGAAAAATCTGAACACTTTCTTTTTCAAAAACCGTGTCATTATTAATTACCTGATACCAATTGTTTTCTCTTGCAGCCAGAGTATCAACGTTTGTAGCGTTAATATCTCTAACAATATTCCAATTTATTTGTCTCCCATCATCAGTGTAATCAACATTATATTTATAATAACCATGACCAACAACATTAGCACCTTTACCATAACCTATTGAAGCATAAAAACTTGAAGACAAAAAGGTTTTATCTGAAATTTTCCAATAATGATTTAAAGCAATTTGTGGTTTATGATAAAAATGTTCTTTACGATTTAGCATTTTACCATCAAGATAGCCCCAATCTCTATTATATTTCACTCCGTATTTATCATGAATTTCATTAGTCATCATATCTATTTTTTTAACAGAACGCTGACCGTGAGTTTGAGGTGTGCCGAACAAGGTTAAAATTAATTGATGTTTTTTATTAATTTGTTTGCTAACAGATAAAAAATAACTCCAGGCATTTACCTGAGTAGCATCTATATATCCATTTCCATAAGTATGAGAACCGGAAAAATTTACAGCCATATTATTTTCCATTAACCCGGTTGAAAGACTAAGTACAGTTTTATTTAATCCATAATCAGTAAATGACTGCTGAAAGCTACCACCTTTTTGTGTATCTGTAGTTTTAGTAATAATGTTAATAGTACCACCAACAGAATTAATAGCAAGTTTAGATGCACCAAGGCCTCTTTGAACTTGTATAGTACGAGTATCATTAGTCAAGCCAGCCCAGTTTGACCAATATACTTCCTGTTGTTCCATTTCGTTAACAGGAATACCGTTAATCAAAACAGCAATATTTTTTTGGTCAAAGCCTCTGATATTTATTCTTGAGTCGCCATAACCCCCACCCTGCCTTGTGGTATAAACTCCGGGTGCATTTTTCATTATCTCGGGAAAATCTTGTAAGCCAAGTTCTTTTTCGATTTTTTTAATTCCAATAGTAGAAACAGCTACAGGAGTTTTTCTATCAATAGCTATATCAGAAAAGACTTCTATTTCATTTAATCCTATTGATTCAGGTATTAAAAAGATCTCACCTAAATTAGCTTGATTATCATTATTAAATTTAGTCTCTATTATTTTGGTCTTAAAACCAATAAATTTTACATAAACATATTTTGGACGATTTTTAACTTCTAATTTAAATGCCCCGTTATTATCAGTTGTTGTTCCAATTGTAGTACCTTTAATAAAAACCGTAGCAAAGACTAAAGGCATATTATTAGATTCATTTTTAACTATTCCGCTTATTACATTCTGAGCATTAATAGTACTTAAAGTCATAACCATAAAAATAGCTATGAAAAAAATTTTTAATAATTTACACATTAACTTTTTCATAAATTTAAAATTTTAAAAGATTTAACAATAAAAATTTCAGGGCAATAAAAAACCCTGATGTAAAAAATTAACATCAGGGCATATATTTCAAAAAAGGATAATGTCGTATAAAAAACCGCATTAATAATCTTCTTCCATCCAGACTTTACTGTCGGCTTTGGAATTTCACCAAATCAGTCCCAAAAGGGAGTCGCGGACTATCACCGCCGGTCGGGAATTACACCCTGCCCTGAAGATATTTTTTGCAATTATAGAGAATTTTTTTCTCTGAAATTGCATTTGCAAATCTATATTTTATTTTAATTTTAAAAAGAAAATCAGATTATTTTTTTTATCAATCTTAAATTGTGAGTGTATTTATTTAATTCCGAGTTAAATATCCCGTTATGGTCAATATTGTCAATACGAACACAGCCATAAGCATGAATAATTTTTTTGTTTTCCATAATAATTCCCACATGCACAATATCCCCTTCTTCATTATCAAAGAAGGCAAGGTCGCCGGGTTTTGCTTCGGAGATAAAATTTAAATTTTTACCTTGTGTTGCCTGCTGTGCAGCATCTCTGAAAAGTTCTATACCTTGAATTTTAAATACTATTTGTGTAAATCCTGAGCAGTCGATACCAAAAGGAGAACGTCCACCCCACAAATAAGGAGCATTCAAATATTTTTTAGCTGTTTTTATCAGTGATTCTCTTATGTCTGATTTTTCATCAGATGTATCACCATAAAATTCATAAAAATCGTTATTAATTTTAAAACTTTTATTTTTAAGAGCCGGCAAAGTGCTGCCAATTATAATAGGAGATTTTATATTTTTTGTTTTATTGAAAATGTTTTCACACAAGTTTTTAGTATAAAATAATTTTGATTTTTTAATTCTTGTGTATTCCATTTCATCAATATTACAAAACTGATTTTCATTAATCCACCCATGGTAATCATCAAAATCAGAGATGATTTTATACCAATTTTCATATTTCTCAATAATCTTATAAGTTTCACCGAATAATAATTCGTTTACCATTTCTGATTTATGCGATGGTTCGATTCTTAAAGGTGCTGAGCTTAAATTACATATACCAAATTTCATAATCTTTATAATTTTATTATTCAAATATAATAAATTTTAAGCTATGATTATGGTGAAATTTTTAAATTATTTTTTAATAAATATTAAAGGCCTCGTTTTTTTCAAAAGTTATGATTTACTTTTGCGAGAATCATGGGATTGTTTGGAGCTGTTTACAACTATTAATGCAAGTTTTATAATAATATAAATTATTTTAGTTCAACTCCTTCGGAGTTGTATTTTTATTTATCCATATTACCACAGGTTTCACCTGCGGTTATTATTATTTAACTCCTACGGAGTTTTCTCAATTATTTTATTAAATATTTATTTGGATTGATTATTATTAATACCGGTAAATAAAATAATCCCGTAAACATTTTATTAATTTCAAAAAGGACTTCAAGTAAGTGCTGTTATAGGTTTTGAACATAACCATTAATCAAATTATAACTTTTACCAAGTTTCTCAGCAAGCCACTTTTACTTAATTTCTTTTTTTTCAAAACTAATATTATTCTGTTCATATTTTTGTATGAATTGAAACATCAAATTTAAATAAAATATATCATATTTCAATATATAAAAAAATTGTTTTTCTTTTTTTTTTCTGTGGATGGAGAGATTATGCTCTTTTAGTTTTCTATGTTGGAATTTCTGTGTTGGCAAAAATCTTATTTAACATCCCTGTAGGATTCCGGTTAGAAAAAACTACAAGTGTACAGAGGTATTATCCGCATCCGAAATTAAAAATCAAACAAAATAATCCATCATTTTAAAATTTATAGATTTTTATTAAATTAGTAAATAAAAACAGAAAAATAGTATTTTTGCTATAATTTACATAAAAAAATAATTTGTATTATTTAATAATTCAATATAAATTGTAGCTTTGATTTTTATCAAATAAAATTATTTAACAGATGAAAAAAATTTTATCTTTTTTTAGAGAACATTATCTTTTAATATACAAGTATTTTTTATTCACAGTAACAGTACTTATATTATTATCATTCTTTCCAAAGAATTTAAAATTCAAATATGAATTTCAAAAGGGCAAGCCTTGGCAGCACGAAGATTTAATAGCGCCTTTTGATTTTGCGATACTAAAATCAGATGCTGAAATAAAAGTTGAAAAAAAGGAAATTTTAAAAAATTTACACCCTTATTTTAAATACATAAAAGACACATCTGATCAAAACAAAAATAAACTTATTAAAAATTTTAATTTAAAATGGGATGAAAAATATCCGAATAAAGACTCAAACAATTATTTAAAAAATCTTAACAGAGAGGTTTGTGTTTCAATTTATGACACTATATTATCAAAAGGGATAATTGAAGTGCATAAAACAATTGAAAATAAGCCTGATGATTATAATATCAATATTTTAAAAAATAATGTTGCAGAAAAAAAAGAGCTGAAAGATTTGTTTACAATTCACAGTGCTAACATATATATTCAAAAGGTATTAAAAGAACATGATAATATTGATGTTACGCTTTTAACAAGGCTTTTAACAAATTGTATTATTCAAAATGTAAAATATGATGAAAATCTTACTTTAAAAGCAAAACAAGCAGCATTAAATAAAATTTCTTTATCGCATGGTATGATTCAAAAAGGCGAAAAAATTATTTCAAAAGGGGATATTATTTCAAATAATAAATTTCAAATTCTTTATTCTTTAAAAAAAGATTATGAAAATCAAATAGGCAATTCTTCTGATTATCATTTGATATTAACAGGACAAATAATATTAGTGTTAATTATTATTACAGTATTTATTTTGTTTTTGCTGTTTTTCAGAAAGGATATTTTTTACAGTAACAAAAAACTAATATTGATTTTATTTACAATTATCTTAACAGTTTTTATGACTAAAATAACTGTTAAATATAATCCCAGTTTAATATACCTTGTGCCAATATGTTTAGTTCCAATTGTTATACGTTCATTTTTTGATACTAATCTGGCGTTGTTTGTAACCATTATCACAATAGTTTTAATCGGGCTTATTGTACCAAATAGTTTCGAGTTTATATTTCTGCAATTAATAACAGGCATTGTTACCATCTTAAGCATAGTAAAATTGCAAAATCGCTCACAATTTTTCCTTACTTCAGTGTTAATATTTTTATCTTATTCGTTAATATACACAGCCTTATCACTTATACAACAAGGAAATTTTGAAGATATTAAATATATAAATTACGGATTATTTGCAATAAGTTCAATCTTAACATTATTTTCATATCCATTAATATTTTTATATGAAAAATTATTTGGATTTATTACTGATGTTACTTTAATGGAGTTGTCAGATTCAAATTCAAAACTCTTAAGGCAATTATCAATGAAAGCACCTGGTACTTTTCAACATTCGCTGCAGGTTTCAAATTTAGCAGAAGAAGCTATTTACAAAATCGGAGGTAATTCATTACTGATAAGAACAGGAGCTTTGTATCATGATATAGGAAAAATGGATATGCCTATGTATTTTATTGAAAACCAATCATCAGGTACTAATCCTCATGACGACCATACTTATGCAGAGAGTGCAAAAATTATTATCAGCCATGTTATTAAGGGTATTGAAATGGCTAAAAAGTATAAACTTCCTGAAAAAATTATTGACTTTATCAGGACACATCATGGCACCAGAAAAGTGGAATATTTTTATACTCTACAGAAAAAATATTTCCCCGATGAACCAATTAACGAAGATGATTTTTCATATAATGGACTTTTGCCTTTTTCAAAAGAAACTGCTATTCTTATGATGGCTGATTCTGTTGAAGCTGCCTCGCGCAGTATTAAAGAACCTGATGAACAAAAAATTAACGACCTCGTTGACAATATTATTGATAAACAAATTCAGGAAAAACAATTTATTAATTCTGATATTACTTTTAAGGACATTACAAAAGTTAAAAATGTCTTTAAAAAGAGATTGTTAAATATTCATCATATAAGAATTGAGTATCCTGAATAGAGACTGTTTAAAATCCCGTTAATAAAATTTTTTATAAAATTATTTTATAAAATTTGCTCAAGAATTTTAATCTTTTATCTTTGCATTTGATAATATAATTAAATAATTTTATAAATTTTAAAGGGAAATAATAATGAAAAAAAATGTAATTATTATTGGTGCTGCGGGAAGAGATTTCCATAATTTTAACACATATTATCGTGGAAATGTCAACTATAATGTAGTGGCTTTTACAGCCGCACAAATTCCCGATATCGATGGAAGAGCTTATCCTGCTGTTTTAGCAGGTGAAGACTTATATCCAAATGGTATCCCAATTGTTGCAGAAGAAGATTTACCAAATCTTATTAAAGAGAAAAACATTGACGATTGTGTTTTTTCTTACAGCGATGTCCCTTACAAAAGACTTATGAATATTAGCTCCATAGTAAATGCTGCCGGTGCTAATTTTATTTTATTAGGTCCTAATGACACTATGGTTAAAAGTACAAAACCTGTTATTGCTGTTGTTGCTACCAGAACAGGTTGTGGTAAATCACAAACTTCCAGAAAAGTTATTGAATACTTAATGGAAAAAGGTCTTAAAGTTATTGCTATCCGTCATCCTATGCCTTACGGCGATCTTGCTAAACAAGCTGTTCAAAGATTTGCTACTGTCGAAGATTTGAAGAAAAATGAATGTACTGTTGAAGAAATGGAAGAATACGAACCTCATGTTGTTCGCGGTAACATTATCTATGCAGGTGTTGACTATGAAGCTATTTTAAGAGCAGCCGAAAAAGACCCTGCAGGTTGTGATGTTATTCTTTGGGACGGTGGTAATAACGACTTCTCATTCTACAAACCTGACCTTACTATTACTGTTGCCGACCCTCACAGACCAGGTGCTGAATTAAGCTATTATCCGGGTGAAGTTAATATGAGATTAGCTGACGCTATTGTTATTAACAAAATGGACTCTGCTTATCCTGAAGGTATTCAAACCGTTAGAGAAAGCATTGCTAAAGTTAATCCTAAAGCTCAGGTTATTGATGCTGCTTCTCCTATTTCTGTTGATAATCCTGAAGTTATCAAAGGTAAGAGAGTTTTAGTTGTAGAAGATGGTCCTACTTTAACTCACGGTGAAATGAAATTAGGTGCAGGTACTATTGCTGCCCGTAAATTCGGTGCTGCTGAGGAAGTTGACCCAAGACCTTTTGTTGTTGGTAAATTAGCTGAAACATTTAAAATTTATCCTAATATCGGTACTCTATTACCTGCTATGGGATACAGCAAAGAACAACTAAAAGACTTAGAAACTACTATTAACAATACTGATTGTGATTCTGTTATTATCGGTACTCCTATCGACTTAAACAGAATTATCAATATTAAAAAACCAAACACACGTGTTTATTATGATCTTCAGGAAATTGGAAAACCTGATTTAAATGATATCCTCGGTGATTTTGTTAAAAAATTTAATCTATAATTTTTTTGAAAAGCGACTTTAAAAAAAGTCGCTTTTTTTTTGTATTTTTATCAGATATTAAAAAAGTTAAGGGTAAAAAGTTTAAAAAATAAAAAAACGAGTCTGTTAAAAAACATAACAATTTAACAATATAATAAATGAAAAATAAAAGTCTGATTTCAATAAATGATTATTCAAAAGAAGAATATTTAAAAATATTAGATATTGCAGAAGAATTTGAAAAACAACCTACACAAAACATTTTAAATGATTATGTTATTGCGAGTTTATTTTTTGAACCTTCTACCAGAACACGTTTAAGTTTTGAAAGTGCAGTAAACCGTCTTGGAGGGCATATTGTCGGTTTTACTGATGCTTCAAGTTCAAGTGTTAAAAAAGGTGAATCATTAAAAGACACTATAAAAACAGTGAGCAATTATTCTGATTTGATAGTAATGCGTCATCCTGTTGAAGGCAGTGCACGCTTTGCCAGTGAGGTAGCTTCTGTACCTGTTATAAATGCAGGCGACGGAGCTAATCAACATCCGACTCAATGCCTGCTCGACCTTTATTCTATCAGAAAAACACAGGGAACTCTCGATAATCTTAATGTTGCTTTTGTTGGTGATCTTAAATATGGCAGAACTGTGCATTCTCTTGTTATTGCTTTGAGTGATTGCAATTGCACTTTCCATCTTGTTTCACCTGTTGAGCTTAAACTTCCAAGCTCTGTAAAAAGATTTATTAAAGATAAAAATCTAAAATATTATCAATATACTGATATTAATGAGGTAATCCCTAAAGTTGATATTCTTTATATGACAAGAATACAACGCGAGCGTTTTGCCGACCCTCTTGAATACGAAAGAGTGAAAAACAGTTATGTGCTCAAAAATGATATGCTTGAAAATTCAAAAGATAATCTTAAAATACTTCATCCTCTGCCACGAGTAAATGAAATATCTGAAGATGTTGACACAAATCCTAAAGCGTATTATTTTCAGCAGGCTTTAAACGGCGTTTACGTTCGTGAGGCTTTAATAGCTTCAATTTTAGGCTTAAAATAAATGTGTCAGAAAAACAATTTTGAACACATAAAATAATTAAAGTAAATTTTTAATAAATAAAAAATCAAATGAACGATAATCAGTTAAGAAAAGAACTAAAAGTTACTGCTATTGAAAATGGTACTGTAATTGACCATATTCCTTCAAAAAGTGTTTTCAGAGTTATTAAAATTCTTGGTCTTGATAATATCGATAATCAAATACTTTTCGGCACACATCTCGACAGTAAAAAATATGGCGATAAAGGTCTTATAAAAGTCAGCAATAAATATTTCAAAAGCGAAGAAATAAACAAAATAGCTTTAGCGGCTCCGTCAGCGACTCTTATTGTTATTAAAAATTATAAAGTTATTGAGAAAAGACAAGTTGAAATCCCTGACACTATCACAGGCATTGTTAAATGTTTTAACCCTAAATGTATCACTAATAACCAAAATGTAACTACAAGATTTAAGGTTATTGATAAGGAAGACATTAAACTTCATTGTCATTATTGTGAGAAAATTACTAAAAAAGAAAATATTCAGTTTATATAAAAAAAGAGCAAAGAGTAATTCTGATAAATATCAGAATTACTCTTTTATCACAATAAATTTTTACTGTTGAGCTTAAAATGTTGATAATTACTAAAAAATCAATTTTCTTTTAATTTATTATTTTCAATGCTTTTAAAGCAGCTTTTTCTGAATATCTTGTCAACATTTTTTTAGCTTTTCTTTTATCTTTCTGATAAATTTTTAATGCTTTACGTTCAAATTTTTCTTGTTTTTTTAAAAGCTTATTTTCAAAAATTTTATTACTGTGTTTTTCTTCAGAAATTGAATTAAAATAATCTTTATCAATATCTTCAGTAAATTTTTTAAATTTTAAAAAAGCAAGATTTTCAATATCTTTAAAAGCATTTTTTTTGAAATGATTTTCAGAAGCATATTTAAAATCATAAGTAAAATAATTTTCAGGGACTGTCGTAATTCCACAATACCAAGGGATAAAAGCCTGTGTACAGGGTCTGCGGGGAGCAACCCACATAACAACTCCGATATCAACAGGCATAAAATTTCTTAATTCGGCAACAAAAGCAAACTGGTTTGTATTTGAACAGATTGTTGCTATTTTATTTTTATGAGGATTTTTATCTGTAATTTCATATTTAGTACCTTCGTAGTGGTTTCTTAAAACCTGCATTAACAATTGTTTCGAAATTTTTTTCTCAGGCTTAAACTCAAAAGGAAATTCATCATCAATATTATATTTTTTTGCTGATAGAATATTTATAGCAGCCCATTTTCTACCAATATTATTTATTGAATTTAAAGTGTTTTCATCTGAATATGCTTTTCTGAAATTAAAATCTCCGTCTTTGTCAGGATTATACCATAAATTTTT
>JAGGUV010000149.1 GCA_021158345.1 Bacteroidales bacterium | reverse complement strand
TCAGGATAATTTCCTTTTATAATATTTTTTTTAAAAAAACTCCAGTCATAATCAGAGTCAACACCTTTCAGAACAACACCTTCTATCTCTTCGTTGGTTTTAATAATTCCGGCTTTTATTGCATAAACCTGAATGTGTTTAATTCCTTTTATAGTATCAAGGCAGGGATAAAAATCCTGATTTTTTGATATCGGATTAGGCTCAAATGATGAGTTGGAATCGAATTTGCTTATCTGAATATGTGATGCAAAACCTATAACTTTTGTCTGTATTTTTTTTTGAAAGCCGGTTAAAATAGCGACAGATATTATCATAACAGCCAATCCCAATGCAATACTTACAATCGATAATTTTACAATTGGTTTTGAAAAATTGTTTTTATCTCTTGATAATAAACGTTTTGCTATAAATAATTCGTAATTCAAATTTTAATATTTTTTTTACAAATGTATGATTTTATAAGATAATGACGAAATAATATTTTGACCAATTAAATAAATTAATAAATTTGAAATATTATTAAAAACGAAAAACTATAAAAATTTTGAAAAAAAGGTATTCAGTAATATTATTATGTTTATTATTTTTAATTATTAATGCAGAAGCACAGACAAAAAAAATTATTACAGGAGCAGAAAGAACAGAGGTTTATCTTCCGTGGATAAAAGATAAAAATATTGCTGTTGTTGTAAATCATACTTCTATGATAGGCAAAACTCATATTGTTGACAGCCTTTTGAATATTGGTATAAAAATAAAAACAATTTTTTCACCTGAACATGGTTTTAAAGGTAAAGCTGATGCAGGTTTTTTGGTTAATAATAATACTGATGAAGATACAGGTATTAAAATTATTTCATTATACAGCTCTCATAAAAAACCTACAAAAGATGATTTAAAAGATATTTCTGCTGTTATTTTCGATATTCAGGATGTAGGTGTCAGGTTTTATACATATATCTCAACAATGACCTATGTTATGGAAGCTTGCGCAGAAAACAACATTTTATTTATTATTCTTGACAGGCCTAATCCCAATGGATTTTATGTTGACGGACCTGTTTTGGATAAAAAGTTTAAATCGTTTGTGGGATTACACCCTGTTCCTGTTGTTTATGGTATGACAATTGCCGAATATGCTTTAATGGTAAATAATGAAGGCTGGTTGAAAAACAATGTTAAATGTAAAATTAAATATGTTAAACTACTTAATTACACTCATTCGTCATTATACCAACTGCCTGTTAAGCCTTCGCCAAATCTTCCAAATATGAAATCCGTTTATTTATATCCTTCTTTATGTTTTTTTGAAGGAACTATTATCAGTGTAGGCAGAGGAACAAAAACTCCATTTCAAATTATAGGACATCCTGATTATAAAGACAAAAATTTTTCTTTTACGCCTGTAAGTATTCCGGGGGCAAGTAAATATCCAAAATATGAAAATATAAAATGTTATGGCTTAGACCTCTCTAATTCAGATTCGATGATTTTAAAATCTAAAAAAATAAATCTCTCGTGGCTAATCAATATGTATAATAATTTTAAATATGATGATTTTTTTAATAATTATTTTGACAAATTAGCAGGTAATTCAAATCTCAGACATCAAATAATAAATTCATCATCAGAAAAAGCAATAAGAAAATCCTGGAAAAAAGACATTAAAAAATTTATGAAGATAAGGAAGAAATATCTTCTTTATGAGGATTAAAAATGAAAAAAAATTGTCTGTGAATGATTATTATTTCTACGGATTATAAAATTTAGGAGTTGAGTGTAAATATATTAGATTTTTTATTTTGCTTTTTATGTGCCGGTTACTTTTCCTTCTGGAACAAGAAATTTAATCTTTAATAATAAATTTTATTAACTTATAAAATTTTTAATATCAACAACTTAACTATTTAAATAAAAGTAAATGGAAAATCAGTTTTGCAATTCTCTAAAAAAATTCTTTAATTAGCATATTCAAAAAAAATATTAATTAATAACTAAATATTAAAAATATGTCAAATCAAAAGAAATTTGTCCCGTTTGTTTCGGCAGAGACAAATATGCGGGAATTTACTTTGCGTGCTTTGATAATAGGTTTAATACTCGCTGTAGTTCTGGGTGCTGCAAATGCATATCTGGGGTTAAAAGCAGGTATGACTATTGCTGCCACATATCCTGCAGCAGTGATAGGTATGGCTCTTATCAAGGCTATGAAAGGTTCTATTTTGGAAGAGAATATTGCGCGTACTGTTGGTTCAATAGGTGAATCAGTGGCTGCCGGTGCTATATTTACTCTGCCTGCATTTTACATTATTTATTTGGATGCTGTCAGATCAGGAACTCCGACAGAAAACTTCTTTACCTATGGCACTTCAACAGCAATATTAATTGCAGGTGGTGTATTGGGTATTATGTTTGTAGCTCTTTTAAGAAGAGTTATGGTTGAAGATGCTGAATTACCATTTCCTGAATCTGTTGCTGCTGCTGAAATTCACAAAACTGCCAGACAAGGTGGGGGAGGCTCTAAGCTACTTTTTGGCGCTATGATTTTTGGTGGTCTTGTTAAAACTTTAGGTGAGTTTAAATTCTTCTCTGTGTATTGGGAAAAATTTATTCATTTTGGGAAACAGACAATCTCAGGAACATCAATCTCAGGAAAAGGTGGAATGCTTTTAGGCTCACCGGGAATTAGCCCTGCATATACAGGTGTAGGTTATATTATCGGACCAAAATTAGCATCTCTTAACTTTAGTGGAAGTGTAATTGCTTGGGGTTTGTTAACACCTATGATATTATATTTTATGGGACCATATATTGACATACATGCCTGGGCTTCTTATCTTTTTTCTCACAATCTCGCTCCAGATATGAATGCTGCTATTGCAAAGGCAGGAGACCCTACTTTCCAGATTTATCAAGTATGGAAATATATTGTTCGTCCTATTGCTATTGGTGGTATGCTTGTTGGCTCAGTATATACTCTTTATATGATGAGAAAAAGCTTGTTTACAGGCATATCCCGTTCTGTCGGTGATGTTAAAAAAGCTGCTGCAGGTGTTGAAATGAAGACTCCAAGAAATGAAAAAGATATCAGTTTTACATGGATAATAATAGGGGTAATAATTGTTGCTATTGCAACTTACCTTATAACGTATTATATTTTTAATACTACAATAATAGTCGCTTTGGTAGCTGCTACTTTAATGATAATTTTAGCGTTTTTCTTTGCTGCAGTTTCAGGATACCTTGTCGGGATTATGGGTTCAAGTAATAATCCTATTAGCGGACTTACTTTAACAGCCTTAGTTGTTACAGCAATTATTATGGTTGCTCTCGGTGCTAAAGGAATGGATGGCGTTGCATCAACATTAGGTGTTGCTGCCATTGTTTGTGTTGCTGCTGCTGTTGCAGGAGAAATGCTTCAGGACTTGAAAGCAGGCCATATTCTCGGTGGTACACCATGGAAAATGCAGATTGGTGATATTATCGGCGTTATAGTAGCTTCATCAGTAATGTTCTTTGTTTTAAAATATTTAAATGAAGGTGATATAGCTACAGGCCTTAGAGAAGGTTACGACGGGGGTTTTGGCAGTACAAAATTACCTGCTCCTCAAGCTAATCTTATGGCAATATTATCGCAGGGTATTGTTGGTGGTAAAATGGCCTGGCCCCTGATTATTGCAGGTATGCTTATGGGTGTCGGATTTATTCTGATGCAGGTAAAAAGTCCTATGCTTGTTTGTGTTGGTATGTATTTACCTCTTGAAACAACTTTTGCAATTTTTGTTGGTGGGTTAATAAGAGGTTTTGTTGATAATGTGATAAAGAAAAGAAAACCATCAGAAGATATTAAATCCAAAGTTGAAAATAAAGGAATTCTCCTTGCTTCGGGGCTTATAGCCGGCGAAGCTCTTGTTGGTTTGCTATTTGCAATTTTTGCCGTGGGAAATGTCTTTCCTTCAGCTATTTTTAGCAAACCTTCTTATATTTTAGGTTTGGTAGTTCTTGCAATTATTGCTTTGATACTTATCAAAATCCCTATTAATACAATGAAAAAAACTAAATAATATTATAAAATTATAAAAAGGGCTGTCAGATTTTTATTGGCAGCCTTTTATTTTTTTTAATTATTTATTTTTGTACAAAAAAATTATTATATGAATTTTTTTAAAAGAAGAAAAATATTAAAGCACATAAATGCTTTGGATTTGATTCCTGTTTGCAGACATCCTCACGAAATTACTGAAGAAGGAAAAGTGAATTTAAAGGTGCAAAAATTTAAAAATCCTAAACTAAGCAGATTTCTAATCTCAAATAGACGTTCTGATTTTTTTAAAATTAAACTTGATGAATTAGGCTCTGCTACATGGCTCGAAATTGACAGTAAGAAAACTGCACAAGAGATATGTAATTCCATCAGGGAAAAATCCGGAAAAGATATGCCTGATTTAGAAGATAGATGTACTAAGTTTCTTATGTTACTTTACGAGCAGCGTTATATTACTTTTAAACAATTACAAGATTAATTAGATATTGTGTTAAATTCTTGATTTCTTTTTTATTGTTTATGAAAAATTCTAATCTAAAAAAAAATTCAGAATTATTGTATTATTCTTTTTGGTTTATCCAAAATGTTTTTGGAATAAAAAAACCTTTGATAAACACAATGGTAATATTATACGACTGCA
Organism: Bacteroidales bacterium; assembly: GCA_021158345.1. Taxonomy (GTDB): domain Bacteria; phylum Bacteroidota; class Bacteroidia; order Bacteroidales; family AUK083; genus AUK083. The sequence goes on along the minus strand of JAGGUV010000149.1, from coordinate 8,085 downwards.
ATTTAAATTGTAAGCATTGTAATATTGCCGATAAATTAAAAAATATCCCTGAACCTCATACTATGAGTTATGCAACGGCTAAAGGCAAAATGATAGAAATGTATAAGAAAGGGGCTAGGGTGTGTTATTTCGAAGGTGGGGAGACTACATTATGGAAAGATAAGGATAGAGATTTAAGCAATTTAATAAACTTAGCCAAAGAAATTGGATATTTTACGATTGGTTATACCACAAATGGCACAAATGTAATTTTTGAACAGTCGGATGTTATTTCCGTCAGTCTCGACGGACCTGAAGATATTCATGATAAGATAAGGACAAAAGGTGTTTTTAATACATTAATGAATAATCTCAAAAAAACCAATCACAAAAATATTTTTGCTAATATGACCATTAGTAAAATTAATATTGATTATATTGAAGAAACAGTGAAAATTGCATCTGAGAATAAAGCTATAGCAGGAATAATGCTAAATTTTATTACTCCTCCTCCTGACGATATTGCTCTGACAAAAGAAGAAAAAATTATTGCAATAAAAAAGATTAAAGAGCTAAAGAAAAAATCATATCCAATATTAAATTCTTCAAAAGCATTAGAAAATTTAAAAAATGAAAACTGGCAGAAAAAATGTCCATTTTGGATGTCTGCATTTGTATTGCCTGATGGCAGTGAAGTAGGAGGGTGTCCGATGAAATCGGATGTGTCCTGTAGAAATTGTGGCTTTGACGCTCCGAGAGAATATTATTTTATCTCAAAAGGTTTTTTACCTACAATTTTTGAGCTTACAAAACGCTTTGCATTATCCATGAAATAATTATCAGCAACGGCATTAAAAAATTTAATTTAAACATTAAAGGCACTATTTTATATACTTTTAATTCATCTTTGGAATTATAAATTTTAAAAATTTTAACTGGCAACGGTAATGTTAAAAATAATAATGCAAACCATGGATTGATTATAGAAATGACAATAGAAAGAATATATAAAACAACAATTAATATTTTAACGATTTTGATTGATTTTTTAATACCAAGTCTTACTGAAATATCCTTTTCACCTATTATTTTATGAGCTTCAAAGCCTGTCATTTCATCTACAAACCGCATTATAAAAGTACCTAATCCAACAACTAATGACAATAATAAAACAAGGAGATTAAATTCCTGCACCTGAACATAATAAGAAAAGAAACTTATCATGCTAAACGACAGAAAGACATCCACTTCGCCAAGGCCTTTTGAACTTAAACTTAAAGGTGGAGCAGTATAAAAAAAACTTAAAAAAAATCCTGATAGACCCAAAATCAGAACAATATATCCCAAATTTATTATCAAAGGAATTGATAAAATCAATAAGAGCCCTGCAATAATAAATAATACGATTTTCAATTGTTTTTGTGAAATATATCCAATGTCAATAGCATTGCCTTTCCAATAAACAGTTTCATTTAAAACTTTTCCGTATAATTTTTCCTGAAGTTCATTGTCTTTTTTAAATTTTAATTTGTCAATGCCACTTTTGTAATCAAAATAATCATTTGATAAATTAACAAACATTGCGAATAAAAATATTTCAATAAAAATTATTATTGATGAAATCCATAAATGATTAATCTGCAAAGCAGGCACAAGTCCGGTAATACAAGCCATAAGAAAAGGAATGCAATATGCAATTCTGTATGCACTAATAAATTCGGAAAGTGTAAGTTTTTTCATATGATTTTTTTTAAACTTTTGGATAAATTTTTTCACCAAAATCTATTACCTGATAAAAGTCTCTGAAATTTATTTTATTTGTTTTCAGGAAGAAATTTTTAGCAAAAGGTATAAGCGTTTTGCTAATATCAAATCTAAGAAAATCGGGGTTTAAATTATCATCACTAATTCTGAACCTGTCAAGTGCATCAGCATCTTTAAGAATAGCAGTAGTGAGATAATATGGATGGGTTTCAGTGATTTCTACATTTTCGGAATGATTTTTTACTGCGAATTTTATCTCGTCAAATTGCGAAGTATTAACACCCTGGTTAATAAATTTATCTTTATATAAATCGAATTTTGATTCACAAGCCCATAAACCATGTTCTTTACAAAGTCCATCGTGTTTTCGTGCCATATCATGAATAAAAGCTGCACAAAAAGCAAGTAAACCCGATTCTTTCTTGTTTATTTTTTTGCTGAGATATAAACAGTTAAACATAACTCGGTATGTGTGATTAATACCGTGCAATGAACTTTTATGGTCGAAAAATTTTTCTTTTAAAGTAAAATTATTATAATCTATTTTGAAATTTATCATTGTAAAAAAAACTGTATCAGAATTTAAAAATACACGCAGGGTTTGATAAATCAATCTCACGATATTTACCGGAACAATCAATCAAACCATGCGGATATATAATTTATAAATATTATATTGAATTCATATTTAATAAAAATCGTATTAATTGATTTTATCATTAACGATTTCAAGAATTTCGTTTTCGAGAGCTTTTGTTTTCTCAACAATTTTCATACTTTTATTTAAGATATCTTCAACAAATTCTTTATCGTCAAGACCTGCAGCATTAATTTTAACATTAAGGAAAGCGCCGATAACGCCGGAGCGTGCAGCTAAAGCGCCAACACCTGCATCAGAAACAGAGTTTGGGTTACCGATTTCAGCCATAGCTTTCATAACTTGCATTGACTCAAAACATAAATTCATAGTTTTAAAAGGCACTTCAATAGCAAATTTAGTAGCCTGCTGAATAGCAGCTTTTCTTTCTATTTTTTCCTGTTCGGTTTTTTTAGGTAAACCAAAGGCATCCATAATTTTGTTAAAAGCATTAGTGTCTTCATCAACCATTTTAATAAGTTCGGTTTGGTAGCTTTTACCTTTTTCAGCCCAATCAGAAAATTCTTCCCAGCGATCATCCCAACCTCTTTTATGAGACGAAAGATTAGCAACCATAGTTCCCAAAGCAGCACCTAAAGCGCCCATATAAGCAGATATTGAGCCGCCACCTGGAGCAGGAGATTCTGATGCTGTTTCATCGGCAAAATCCGTTAAAGTCATATCTACAAGATTTTCCTTGGTTTTATCTTCTAAAATATATTCTATAATTTTTTTATCAGGATCAAAAGGATATAATTCATCAAGACCTAATGATTTAACAGCAATTTTAATTATTTCCCTGTCAGGGATACCAACTGAGCGTTGTTGTTTTTTTAGAAAATATTTTCCTGCATCAAGCATGGCTTTTAAAGGAATAACACCCACTAATTCGGAGCCTGTAACTCTAATGCCTCTTGCACGCGCTTTTTCGCAGACTTCGTCAAAAGCAATATGAACAGGAGTAACAGAAATATCAGTAAGGTTCATAGAAATTTGTGCAATACCGTATTCTTTAATATACCATCCAATAGCTCTGGTTTTTTTCAGAGTGCCGGGGATTCTTACAGGGTTACCATTTTCATCTTTAACTTGTTTACCGTTTACCTTTTTCAATCTGCCAGCTTCTCTAACATCAAAAGCAATAGCATTAGCTCTTCTGGTAGAAGTTGTATTTAAGTTAAAATTATAAGCAACAAGAAAATTTCTGGCACCAATAGCAATAGCCCCGGTTTTGGGAATAAATTCAGCAGGTCCGAAATCAGGTTTCCATTCAGGTTTTGATAATTTATCTTTTAATCCTTCATACTCTCCCGAACGACAAAAAGCAAGGCTTTTACGCTCTTCTGTTGAGGCAGCAAATTCATAACAATAAACAGGAATATTCAATTCGTTTCCTACGCGCTCTGCAAGTTTATGTGCGTATTCAACAGTTTCTTCCATTGTGATATTTGAAACAGGAACAAAAGGGCAAACGTCAGTAGCACCAAAGCGAGGATGAGCACCGTGATGTTTGCTCATATCAATTAATTCAGTTGCTTTTTTTATGGCTCTGAAAGCAGCTTCTACAACTTCATCAGGTGTGCCTACAAAAGTTACTACCGTTCTGTTTGTTGCTTTTCCCGGATCGACATCTACTAATCGAACTCCTTTAACAGTCTCAACTTGATCAGTTATTTGTTTTATAATAACTTCGTCATTGCCTTCGCTAAAATTCGGAACGCATTCAATTAATTTCTTCATATTTTTTTTTCTTATCGTTAATACATTTTCAATTTTTACTACAGTCGCTGTTTTATTTTTGCTCATTACATCAATGAGTTTGCTTCGCCTTCGGCTCGCAAAATCGTATATTTTAATAAATATTAGTCGCTCTCCCGATAACCATCGGGGCTTCGTTTCTCCCTTTCACATATTCACTTTGTCATTTTTTATTTTTTTTTTACTTTTTTTACTGTATTTTCCCGTTAATAATTACTTTTTCAATTTTATTACTACCAAAAGCATAAGGCATAAATTCATACGAAGGAATAGGTTTTGTAATAAAAACATTAGCTTTTTTGCCTCTGGCAATAGTTCCAAGTTCTTTATTAACATCCATAGCATAAGCAGTGTTAATAGTAGTAGCATTAAAAACTTCCTCAGGAGTCATTTTATAAGCAATACAAGCTAAAGAGCACACAAATTGCATATTACCTGAAGGGGAGGAGCCGGGGTTGAAATCGCTTGCAAGAGCAATAGGTAAACCTGCATTCATCATTTTTCGTACAGGCGCATAAACCATACCCAAGAAAAATGCTGCACCCGGTAAAATTGTAGGCATAGTATTCGATTTTAATAATGCTTTAATCTCCTCATCGCCTGTATATTCAAGGTGGTCAACAGACAAAGCATTGTGTTTAACACCAATTTGTATACCTCCTGAATAATCTAATTCGTTAGCATGAATTTTAGGTCGAAGGCCATATTTTGCTGCTGCTGATAATATTCTGTCTGTCTCTTCAACAGTAAAAAATCCTCTGTCGCAGAATACATCAACAAAATCAGCAAGGTTTTCTTCTGCTACTTTTGGAAGCATTTTATTAATAATAAGGTCAACATAGGCTTTTTGATTTGACTTATATTCGGCAGGCACAGCATGAGCACCAAGGAATGTTGATTTTATTGTTAAGGGCGAAATTTCTTTTAACTTTTTTATCACTCTGAGCATTTTAATTTCATCTTCAACACTTAAGCCATAACCACTTTTAATTTCAACAGCACCTGTGCCAAACATTTTAATTTCTTCCAGACGTTCAAAAGCCTGTGCAATTAATTCTTCTTCAGAAGTATTGTGCAATAGTTTCGATGAATTAAGAATACCGCCACCGCGTTTTGCTATTTCTTCATAAGAAAGTCCTTTAATTTTGTCGATATATTCAATTTCTCTACTACCGGCATAAACAAGATGAGTATGAGAATCGCAAAAGCTGGGAAAAACCATTCTGCCTTCAGCATCAATTTCTGTTAAATATTCACAGTCTTTATTTTTTTTATTTATTACTTCAATTTCGCTCATTGAGCCAAAGTCTTCAATAAAATCATTGTTTATTAATAAATATGCATTGTCAATACAATTCAATTTATTCATGTCTTTGCCTGAAACCTTAGTTTTAAGCTGATTGCCTTCTTCCTCTATCTGTACAAGTTTTTTTATATTCTTTATTAATAATTTCATTATTTAATATTATTTAAAAAAATATTTTTTTCACGAAAATACTAAATTCTTTTAAAAAAGATATTTTTACAATAAAAAGAAACTTTGTTTTTTTAGCTTAGCCATTAATCCCTATTAAAAAAATAATTTAAGATTAACGATTTTTGATTTAAGAGAAAAGAACGATAAATAAAATATTTAAAGGCATATTGTTTTTTTTCGCAAAACATTATTATATTTGTCAAATTTTAATTCATAATGTTAATGCAATAAAATATTGAATACTTCAAAAAATAAAATAAATATCAGTTAATTAAAAACAAGCTAATGAAAAGGAAATTACTCTTATTATCAGGTTTATTATTTTTATTCGTTTCTCAAAGCATATTTGCCGAGAAAGTTGAAATGAAAAAAGCAGAAAAAATTGCTAAAAATTTTTATTATCAAAGAATTAATACATTTAAAGATATTGTATCATACAGTGATATAAAAGTTAACAATGTGTTTTCTGAAAAAAATAATGAAGATATAGTATATTATATTTTTAATATTGATAAAGGCTATGTAATTGTATATGCAGATGACAATTTAAATCCTGTAATCGGCTATTCATTAAATAATGAATACGACCCATACAATCTTTCAGATAACTATAAAAGCTGGATGAAATCATACGTTGACGAATATAATTGGGTAAAAGAAAATAATATTACCGGAGATAAAGAAATAAAAGAACAATGGGATTATTTATTAAATATAGATATTAACAGCAATATTTCCGGAAAAGATTCAAAAGAAATTGAGCCATTATTAAGAACAACCTGGAATCAGGGGAAATATTACAATCAATATTGCCCTGCTAATTCATCAGGTGATGGAGGTTTTACATATGCAGGATGTGTTGCAACGGCAATGGGACAAGTTATGAATTATTATAATTATCCATTACATGGAACAGGATCAAGAAGTTATTATCAGCCACCTTACGGAACTATTTCTGCTGATTTTGGAAACACTTTCTACAGATGGAATGAAATGGAAAATAATGTAACATCGGAGAACACTGCTGTTGCTGAACTTTTGTTTCATTGCGGTGTTTCTGTTCACATGAGTTATTCTCCTGAGGGCTCAGGTGCTTATTCTGAAAATGTTCCTCCTGCTATTAAAAATTATTTTAATTATTCAAATTCTGCTTCTTTTATTGAAAAATCAAATTATTCAAGTGCTAATTGGGAAAATATTATAGTTGGACAGCTTGATGCATTACATCCTGTTTATTATGGTGGTGTTAGCAGTGGCGGTGGACATGCTTTTGATTGCGACGGGTACCAGGAAACATCAGGCACTAAATATTTTCATTTCAATTTTGGTTGGAGCGGTTATGAAAATGGATATTATCTTTTATCAAATGCAAATGGTTATACCTCTCAACAAAAAGCTGTTATAAATTTTTATCCTGATGAAACACAATATCCAAATTATTGTACAGGTGCTGACACTATTAAATCTACTAAAGGTGTGATTTTTGATGGTAGTGGTCCTATAGAAAATTATCTTGATAACACAAATTGTTCATGGCTTATTGCTCCCGAAGATACTGTTAATTTTATCACTATTACTTTTGATCAATTTGATACTGAAGCCGATAATGATATTCTTACCATTTATGACGGTGAAACAACTTCTGCACCTGTTCTCGGTACATACTCAGGCTCTTCTTTACCATCAAGTATTTCTTCTTCAAGCAACAAGGTTTTAATAACTTTTGTTTCCAATGAAAGCATTACTTCAAAGGGCTTTTATCTTTCATTCAAATGTAATTTGCCTTCATTTTGTAATGGTTTCTTAACTTATACTAATTATACTGATACCATTAGTGATGGCAGTGGCGATTTTAATTATCATAATAACACTAATTGCGGTTGGATTCTTCAACCTGAATATGCAACACAAATCACACTTCATTTTCTGTCTTTTAATACTTATGATGAAAAAGATCATGTTCAGGTTTATGATTATTCTAATAACAATTTATTAGCAGACTATTCAGGTTCATCTATTCCTAATCCTGTTACTTCTCCTTCAGGAGCTATGTATATATTATTCAAAACTAATTATTGTTATGCAGGCGAAGGATGGAAAGCTTATTATACTATTGATAATGTTGGCGTTGACGAAAATAATTCTTTAATTAATATTAATATTTATCCAAACCCTGCTAAAGATAATTTTAGATTAAATTTCAGTTCTCAAAAAACCGATAATCTTTCTGTTAAGCTGATTTCTATTGACGGAAAAATTATGTATTCTGAAAATATCAAAAACTTTAAAGGAAATTATAATAAAAATATTGATGTTAAAAACTTTACAAAAGGTATTTATATTTTGAATATCTCTGATGATAATTCAAATGTTAATAAAAAAATTATTGTACAATAGTTTTTAAAACATATAAATTTTAAGGTGCTACTTTTTAAGTAGCACCTTTTTTTATATCTTTGAGGTATTAAAT
>JAGGUV010000036.1 GCA_021158345.1 Bacteroidales bacterium | reverse complement strand
GAGAGGAACAGTATATGAAGATATGGGTAATGATGAAGCTGCTGAAAGAGATTTTAGGAAAAATCTTGAATTATTACCTGACAGTTATGTAGGAGCTTATCGACTTGGAATGTTTTATTTCAGGAAAAACGATTTTGAAAATGCAATCAAATGGCTTGAAACCTCTTATAATAATATACCTGATGTCAATATACCTGATGTTAATATGGAAGGTTTAGGATTGGGCAAAAACAATATAATATTTGTGCCAAAAAAGGTTATTGTTGGAAATCTAGGAAATTTTTTAACCCAAGTCAGACGTTTTGAAGAAGGAATTAGATATTTAGATGAGGCAATAGAAATTGATCCAAACTATTCAAACCCATATATGGCAAAAGGTATGGCATATGCTCAAATGGGACAACTAAGAAAAGGAATTCCATTTCTACAAAAAGCTGCACAATTAGGTAATCCTCAAGCTGAAAAGGCGATTAATATGCTTGAAAAACTTGCACAAGAACAAGAACAAGAACAGGAAACAGAAGATAGTTTTGCAGTGGAAGAAACGAGAAGAAAATTGCAAAGATGTTTACAAATTACTTTTGAAGAACACAACCTGGAGGGAGGAAAATTAATGTCAGAACAACTAATAAATGATAAAGTTGAAAATATAATTCCTTGGCTATGTCTTTCAGCTATTTATGGCACATTAGAAGATTGGGAAAAGTGTGCCTATGTAAGTAAAAAAGGACTTCAATTTGATTCTAATCATCCTATGTTATTAAATCATATCGGAGTTGCTTTATGTCATCAAAATCAAAGTGAAGGTTTGGACTACTTACTTAAAGGAATGAATAATGGCGATGAAAGCTGTATGCAAAATTATAATTATTGGAAATTTCGAATATAGAACGTGCGAAAAAAAGGCTATAAATAATGATAGCCTAGCGATTAGCTGCAAGGAGAAAAAGAACAATGAAATAAAAAACGATACGCCAACACTTAAGCATATAAAAACTCCATATTGCTAACAACTACGGTTTTTATATGCATTGTTGAACCTGTCTGCCAAAGCATGCCAGGCAGGCGACACCAAAAGTAGCGGGGTTGACTATTTCAGAGGATATGTGGTTTTAATAATTACCGGGATTTTACAAATATGAAGATTGGCTTCTATCAAAAGGGAGAAATGATGATAAATTTTATTTTATCATCATTTTTTTTATGAATTATGTTATACAAAATTTGTTATCTAAAAAAAATAATCTAATTTTGTTTTGTACAAAAATAGCTATATTCCATACTGCAATTAATTGTAAACGTGAATATTAGCACTATTGATTAAATATATTTGTAAATATAAAAATTAGAAATATTAAAGCGGCACGCAACATAGCCGGGCTGTTATACAAAATCAAGAAAAAGGCTTTAGTAATTCAATTTAGGTAAAAGTTTTAAATAAGTAAATTAATATTTTATTTTATAATGAAAATTCCAAAATATATTCAACAAATAATTAATAAGCAAGAATTGCATACTTTGTCAACTTCAACAAAAGATGGTATACCTAATATCATCTTTTTGAAATTTCTTAAAGTGTATAATGATGAGCAAATTTTAATTGCAAATAATAAATTTTCTAAAACTGAAAAAAATTTACTTGAAAATCCCAGAATTTCTTTTGTTGTATTAGATAAAGAAAATCATAAATCATATCAAATTAAAGGCAATGTTGAAATTCATAAAGATGATAAAATATTTAAGGATACTGTTGAATGGGTTGAAAAAGAAAGTACAAGTCCGGCAATATATCCTAAATCAGGTATAACTCTTGATGTTGAAGAAATATACTGTGGGACAGAAAAAATTTATGAAGAATAAAATTTTTGCCTAAGAAGGTTTCCCCTAATATAACATCTAAGCATATAAGAACTCAGTAAACTGCCCGGGTTGACTATTTTATTCTTTTCTGAATTTTATTTTAGGAATTGAAAATTCACCCTCAACATTAAAAGTTTTATCACCTCCGCAACATTCTCTCCATATTGTTTTAAAAGAACCACATAAACGATTTTCATCAATATAAGTAATTTTAAAATATGAACTGGTTTTATCAGAGCCAAGATAAAGATAATATGAATCAGGGTTATCAGGATTGCCAACAGGCACGTAATATTCAACATTTGCACCCTGACGATTACTCCAGGGGTCAGCATAATAATAATCGGCTGTTACAATTGTTGAATCAGTGCAATCATTAATATAAAAATTTATTTCATAGGTTTCATCTGTTAAAGTATCTTTAAAAAAATAGCCCTGTCCTGTCATACCTAATCCTGAAGAATAACTATATCCTGTATTAACATTGGTTTGACCTTCTGATAGAAAAATATCTTCACCGTTTCTATTAAGGCTGATAAAATAATTATCATCGCAAGGAGCACCCTGAGCTAATAATGATTTTAAATAAGGTTCCATAGTATGATGTTTATATCCGGTTTCATCTTTTTCACACCCGAAGATTAATAATAATGTGAATAATATTAATGCTGTTTTTTTCATGAGTTATATTTTTTTATTTTTGAAAAATAAGCAATAATTGTGCCTGATTTTTTTAATGATTATTCACGGACAAATGTTTTTTTATTTTTTTAATTAATGCATTAAAATCCTTTACTATAATTTTATTTTCGAATTTATAAATTATTTCTTTTGGTGAATTATTTTATACGTATTTTGTTATCTAAAAGATTTAAGCTACCTTTGTTTTGCGCAACAATATTATGACTTGTTAAATCGTTTGAAAATTATAGTGTTGAAGAAATTTTAATCGCAAATATATTAATGGATTACGGGTTAAACAAGTTTTTTTTTACAAAGATGCATAATAATGATTAAGCGTAAAAATAGTTTTTTTTATACAGCATGGCGATACATAAAATGAGATGTTCTTTTTGACATACAGACTGCTTCTGAAGATACGGGTGTAAGGTAGAATAAAATTTTAAATTAAGTATAACAATATCATGAAAATAAGTCACGTAAATGAAATGAGGGAAATGGATGCCGGAGCCATTAATGATTATGGCATTCCCGAAGAAATTCTTATGGAAAATGCCGGACAGGCAACATATTTTACTATTTTAAAGGAATTTGGCATTAAAAATAAAAACTTTGTGACTTTTTGCGGAGCAGGGCATAATGCCGGCGACGGATTTGTTGTTGCAAGAAAAATATTTTCCCTTGGCGGGAATGTTACTATTTTTATTTTGAGTGACAGTACAAAATATGATGGAGTAGTAAAACAAAATTTTGAAATTGCCAAAAATCTAAAAATTGAAATTATCTGTTTACAAGATATTTCATTGGCATATGAAAAACTAAAACAAGCCGATGCTGTTGTTGATGCTATTTTTGGAACCGGACTTAACAGAGAAGTTACAGGGTTATATAAAAAGACAATTGATTTAATAAACGAAAGTCATAAAACTGTTTTTAGTGTTGATATTCCATCAGGGATAAACGGTGATACGGGTAAAGTTATGGGAGCCGCTGTGAAAGCAGATTTTACCATTACTTTCGGGTTGCCCAAAATAGGAAATTTGCTTTTTCCGGGATATGAATATACAGGTAAGTTGTATGTCTCTCATATTTCTTTCCCTCCGGTTATGCATGAGTCCGCTCAATTAAAAATTGCTACTGTTGATATTAAACCTCTTCCTTTGAGAAATATTGATTCGCATAAAGGAAGTTTTGGAAAAGTATTGTTTATTGCAGGCTCATCTAATTATTCGGGAGCTCCGTATTTCTCTGCTATGTCCTTTTTAAAAGCAGGGGGTGGGCTTTCCTTTTTAGCAACTCCGCCTGAGGTGGCATCAATAGTTGGTAATAAGGGAAACGAGCTCGTGTTTATTCCTCAAAAAAGTACTTTATCAGGAAGTATTAGCCTCGAAAATGAAATGCAATTATTAGAATTTTCTGAAACTGTAGATATGGTTGTCATAGGTCCGGGATTGTCGTTAAATGATGAAACCCAAACCTTGGTAAGAAAATTGTGTGCTGCCATTAAAAAACCTTTGCTGATTGATGGTGACGGTATAACCGCTATTTCTAAAGATTTGAATTGCATAAAAAATCGTCAGGCTACAACAATTTTAACACCTCACTTGGGAGAAATGGCAAGAATAACAAATTTCAAT
>JAGGUV010000157.1 GCA_021158345.1 Bacteroidales bacterium | reverse complement strand
TATTCCTCTTCTTTAGGCCAATATTTATCAACAAATTCTTTTTTAATAGCAACTTCTTCAGGAGTGAAGTGTTTTTTAAACAATTTCCATCCTTTATCAATCATCTTATCTATTTCAATATTAACATCAATAGCAAGAAGATCATTAGAATAATCTTTTGCAAATTTTAATGTTCTTTCGTCATAATCGCTAAGATCGAATCCGTTTTGTAATTTTGTTTTAGCATTAGCAGCATCAGCAAAAAGACGGATAGCTGCATTCATTACCTGAGGATGATCTTCACGTGTTTGTTTACCTATTACAAGTTGTTTTAAACGGGATAAACTTCTAAAGGGGTCAACAATAACTTTACCGATATCAGAATCTTTTCTAAGGAACAATTGACCTTCAGTAATATATCCTGTGTTATCAGGAATAGCGTGAGTAATATCTCCACCGGATAAAGTAGTAACAGCAATAATAGTAATAGAGCCTCCGGAAGGAAACTGAACAGCTTTTTCATAGATTTTTGCCAAATCGCTATATAATGACCCTGGCATACTATCTTTAGAAGGTATTTGATCCATACGGTTTGACACAATACTTAAAGCATCTGCATAAAGTGTCATATCAGTAAGCAATACTAAAACTTTTTCGTTTTTATCCACAGCAAAATATTCTGCAGCAGTAAGTGTCATATCAGGTACTAACAAACGTTCAACAGATGGATTTTCAGTTGTATTGATAAAACTTACAATATGGTCTGAAGCCCCTGCATTTTCAAATACATTTTTATAGAATAAGAAATCGTCGTTTGACATACCCATACCGCCAAGTATGATTCTGTCGGCTTGAGCTCTAAGGGCAACCATAGCCATAACCTGATTAAAAGGTTGGTCAGGGTCAGCAAAGAAAGGTATTTTTTGTCCTGTAACAATAGTGTTGTTAAGGTCAATGCCTGCAATACCTGTTGCTATAAGTTGTGATGGTTGTTCTCTCCTGACAGGATTAACAGAAGGACTTCCAATTTCACGTTCTTCACCTTGAATGTCAGGCATACCGTCAATAGGTTCTCCATAAGCATTGAATATTCTTCCGGATAATTCGTCACTTACTTTTAGAGTAGGAGGTTTTCCCATAAAAACAACTTCTGCATTAGTAGGGATACCTTCTGTTCCTGAAAATACCTGAAGAGTAACAATGTCGTTGTTAATTTTAACAACCTGTGCTAACCTGTTATTTATAATAGCTAATTCTTCGTAACCAATACCCGGTGCAGATAACGAACATGTAGCTTTTGTTACCTGAGTAATTTTGGTATATATTTTTTGAAATGCCTGTGTTTCCATTATGCAATTCTCCTTTCTTCAATAGTAGCATTCAATTCTTTTTCAAACTTTTTAAATCTATCTGACTGAAATTCAGAATAATTCATTTGTTTATAAAGGTTGATGATTTTTTTAAAGTAGTGATTAACATCATCGAAAGAATCAAAGTTATAATCGTTTTTACAAATATTAATTACTGATTTAAGCATATATTCCTGACGTTTAATAGGTGTTGAAGCATCAACTTCATCAAAGGCATCTTGCTGAAGTATTACAAAATCGATAACTTCTGATTTCCAAAAGTCAAGGTGATAGCTTATTGGAACACCATCATCACCAAGAATATTTATTTGTTCATAAGCCTCTTTACCTCTAAGCAGAAGGTTTTTAGTGAATAAAACATCATCAATCCAGTCTGGAGATATTGCGGATTTAATATATTCTACAAATTCAGGATATTCAAGATATTTAGAATAGCTGTCAATAGGGTCAATAGCAGGATATCTTTTACTGTCAGCTCTTTGTTGAGAAAGAGCGTAGAAACAGCGGGCTGCTTTTTTAGTAGATTCAGTAACAGGTTCTTTAAGGTTACCACCTGCTGGTGATACAGTACCTATAAAAGTAACAGAACCTGTTTTGCCATTATTAAGATATACAAAACCTGCTCTGGCATAAAAACTTGATATAATAGCTGATAAGTCCATAGGGAACGCATCAGGTCCTGGTAATTCTTCCATTCTGTTTGACATTTCTCTTAGAGCTTGTGCCCAACGTGATGTTGAGTCTGCTAATAATAGCACTCTAAGTCCCATAGCACGATAATATTCGCTTAAAGTCATAGCAGTATAAACAGAAGCTTCACGAGCTGCAACAGGCATATTTGATGTGTTTGCAACAATTGTTGTTCTTTCAATAAGTTTTCTTCCTGTTCTAGGGTCGTCTAATTCAGGATATTCTTTAAAAATTTCAACAACTTCATTAGCACGTTCACCACAAGCAGCCTCAACAATTAAGTCAACTTCGGCCTGTTTTGCCAAGGCATGTTGTAATACGGTTTTTCCACTACCGAAAGGTCCCGGTATAAAACCTGTACCACCTTCAACAATAGGATTTAAAATATCCATTGTTCTAACCCCTGTTTCCATTAATTTAAACGGGCGGGGTTTTGATTTATAATTTTTTATTGGAATTCTTACAGGCCATTTTTGTACCATTGTAACAGGAATATTATCATTTTTCCTGTTTGACAAAATAGCAATAGTGTCGTTAATTTTATATTCGCCTTCAGGGACAACACTTTTAACAGTATAAGAACCTTTAAATTTAAAAGGCACCATAATTTTATGAGGTATCCAGTTTTCTTTAACTTCACCAAGCCAATCGCCTGCAGTAACTTTATCGCCTGTTTTTGCAAGAGGTTTAAATTTCCACAGTTTGTCATCCTCCAAAGGGTTTGTATAATCACCTCTTTTAAGGAATATACCTTCCATTTTATCTAAGTCGTTTTGAAGTCCGTCAAAGTTTTTAGATAAAATACCGGGGCCTAATGTTACTTCAAGCATATGTCCGGTAAATTCAACAGGATTACCAACTTTTAACCCTCTTGTACTCTCAAAAACTTGAACAAAAGCTTTGTTACCGTTAATTTTGATAACTTCAGCCATTAACTTAACGTTTGGTAGTTTTATGTAACAAATCTCATTTTGAGTAACAGGACCATCTGCCTCAACAATAAGTAAGTTTGCAATAATACTTTGAATTTTTCCTGTTGTTAATTTATTTTTTGCCATAGTTCAAATTAAATTCGTCAGGAAACTGAAAACTTGTTTCCAAATCTTTTAATAATTTATTAAACATCTCTTCACCGGATTTTTTATCCAGATTAATCCATTTTTCTGTTATACTTAATTTTATTGCATAACTGATAACTACTTCCATTGAAAAATATTTAAAAGTTATTTTTTCGTCTAAATATTTCCATTTCAATAAGTCTATATTTTTTTTCCGGTCAGATAAATTCAGATTGGTGTTATCTAAAATTCGAAGTAAATCCTGGATATATGATATGCCATCAAAAGTATTATCAAAATCAAAATCTTTTGATTTTGTTTTGTTTTCTTTAAGATGTTTTGCAATATCATTATCACCAATAATTTCTTTCTCTAAAGGAAAATTATATTTCCGGCAGTTATGAGCGGTAATAATATTTTTTAAATTAAGTTCAAATTCTAACCAATCTTTTAAAAAAGTGTTTTTTATTTTTAAAAGATAATCATAATATAATTCGGTTATTTGATTTTCCCAAGAAAGATTAGTATTTAATTTAGTTTCGTTTTTGTAATTGATGATAAACTTATTGAAATAAGATATTGGCAATGGATTATTAATTGGGTCATCAATAGCCAAATTAATTTCATTTTCAGAAAAATTGCCTGATTTTTCAAATGGTTTATTATTTTTTGATAATATATTTAAAACATTTTTATTATCAAAAGGTAGAAAAAGATATTCTATAAGTTGATAATCTTTCTTATGTAGAATATTTTTTAATTCTAATTTAAAATCAGATAGAGAAAAGGACAATTTATTTTGCTCAATAATAATATCAGGCAAGCCGGCTATTAAGCAGTAATAATTGTTTTGCATAATTTATTTCCCCTTATTTATTAAAAAGCAGTTGATTGGTTCTTGGTCTTAAATAAGATTTAAAGAAATTCTCAAAATCTTCTTCTGTAAAGCTTAAAACGAAACTATTATCTTTAGGTCCGATTTTAAAGCCACTTGTAATATTCTCGTCAAAAGAAACATTTATACCTGCTTTAAGTATAGCAGCTTCTTTTGATTGAAAATATTTTCCTAGATTATTTCTGTCTTTTTCAGGAAGTAATAAATTAAGGTCAATTTTTTCAGAGCCTGCAGGATTCCAATTCTCAACAATTTTTATAATAATATTTTTAATAAAATCCTTATCTTTTAAATCTTTGTCTAAAGCTTCTTTTACTGCTTTAAAAGTAATAAGATTGGTGATTTGCTGCTTGATGGAACTTATTGTCTGATTGACAGATAATTTCATTTCTGACTCAATATTGTGTTTTATTTCCTCAGAATTTTTATTAGCATCATTAATAATTTTATCTGCTTCAGCTTTAGCTTTTCTTACGATTTCTTTAGCTTCAGCTTTAGCTTTATTTATGATTTCTTCCGCATCATTATTAGCTTTTGAAACCCCTTCCGAATATATTTTTTTTGTTAATTCATCAAGTTTGCTTTGCATATTGTAAGGTTTTTTTATATTTACAATTTATAAACAATTATAACATTTAATAAACACATTTTATTATATATTGCCACAAAAATAATTATTATTTATTTAAAACGAAGAATATAAAAAAATATTTTTTTAAAAAAAAATAATATGAAATTTCATGGAGATAACAAGGGAAAATATTTTATGAAAGAGGCTATTAAACAGGCGGTTATGGGTTTTGAGAAAAACGAAGTGCCAATAGGTGCAGTAATAGTTAGTAAAGATAAAATTATTGCCAGAGCACATAATTTAGTCGAAACGCTTAATGATGTTACTGCACATGCAGAAATGCAGTGTTTCACCAGCGCTTCTAATTATTTAGGGTCAAAATATTTAAAGAATTGTGTTTTATATGTAACTCTAGAACCGTGTGTTATGTGTGCCGGAGCTGCTTTTTGGACACAAATTGATAAAATTGTTTATGGAGCAAGAGATATTAAAAATGGCTATTCTAATTTAGAATCGAATATTCTACATCCAAAAACTGAAGTAATTTCAGGAGTTTTAGAGAATGAATGCTCGCAGATTTTAAAAGATTTTTTTGAAGGGAAAAGATAATGCTGATGAAAAGTTTGGTTGTTTTTAAACTAAGCTTATTTATTTTCAGCAATATGTTTTTTTAATTTTTTATTGAGAGTTTGTCTGGAAATTCCCAACATTTTAGCAGCAATACTTTGATTCCCCTTTGATCTAATAAGAGCCTCTTGAATTAACTGCTCTTCAGTATCTTTAATTGAGGGTAAATTATCATAATCATGAAAATAATTTAAGCAGGCTTCATTGTTTATTTCGGCAGAAACAGAATCTTTAATGTTTTTACTTATTATTTCACTAATAAAATTCAAGGACATTACTTTTGATTTATGTTGTGAAACAGCATCGTATATTATAGATCTAAGTTCTCTGACATTTCCAGGGAAGCTGTATGTTCCGAGCATACAATATAGTTCTTTAGTAGGAGTAGGTGTTTTTTTGTTTAATTTTTTTGCTGATTCTCTAAGAAAATAATCAGTCAACAAAGGTATGTCTTCCTTACGTTTTCTGAGTGGAGGTATTTGAATATTATGAACAGAGAGTCTGTAGAAAAGGTCTTTTCTAAAAGAGCCGTTTTCCATTTTTTCCATTAAGTCGGCATTAGTAGCTACAATGATTCTGCAGTTAGCTCTTTTGAAAACATCAGCACCTAATTGATAATATTCTTTTTCTTGAATTAATCTTAGAGTTTTTACTTGAGATAAGGCAGATAAATCACCAATTTCATCTAAAAATAATATTCCGTTTTCAGCTTGATCAACGAGCCCCTTTCTTGAAGTTGAAGCTCAGGTATAAGCTCCGTTTACGTGCCCAAAAAGTGTATCAGTAAACATATTATCATCAAGGCCTGCAACATTTACAGAGACGTATTTTCCTTTATAATTATTTAAATTATATATAGCTTTGGCAAAAAGTTCTTTTCCTGTACCGGTTTCTCCACTGATAAGAACGGGTTCGTCAGATTTTCCTATGGCTTCCATGTATTTAAAAATGTAATTCATTTGTTTATTTTGAGTAATAATATGTGCGAAAGCTTCAGGATTTTCAAGGCTGTCACTAAGCATATGTTGTTTCAAAAGAGAATATTCTCTCTTAAGTTTTCTTAATTCCAATACTTTTTTAACAGAAGACAATAAACGATTTCTATCTAAAGGTTTAAGTAAATAATCTTCTGCACCGAGTTTCATACACGAAACAGCCATTTTAACATCATTTAATCCTGTAATTGATTGGTTGTAAATATAATGTTAAAATTTTTACAAGTAAAAAAAAATGACACCCCTTATTGTTTTTAATACTACGAAATAAATATATTGTAATATCAAATTTTAATCTGAACACGACTTTAAGTAGTACTTCGGATTTGTTAAGAAAACTTCAGATTTGTTTGCAGCAGGGAAAGAAGCAGTAGCCTGATGAAACATTTATGAGCAAAAGAAATTTAAATTTTAGATTTAATTTGGATATACTCTGTACGTTTCATTACAGGTTAAGCATGGGAATAATTATATTCTGAAAATGAAAACATAAAATAATAATTTAGAAATTTAGCAATTTATAAAATTTTATTTTATTTAATATTTTTTATTTATTTTTGACCATTAAAATATTAAGGAATTTTAAAAATACTATTATGATTAAAAAAATTATTATTTTATTCTTTTTTATAGTGGCCGAGCTATTTGTTTCGGCAAATCCTATAAAAGACCTAATCTCAAAAGCAGGAGGGAAAGAAGACTTTCCTAAAGCAAATTATATTATAATTTTCGACAGCACAAAAGTTAATGTTCAAGAAACAGGGTTGAGTTATGTGAATACTCACAGTTTGTATAAAATATTAACAGCTAAAGGAGCAATAAGCAAAAGAGTAGTAAAATATGGTTATGATCCCTTGTCAGCTTATGTAGAAATTAAAAAAGTTGTTATTTATAGAAAAACAGGGGAAATAGAAATTTTAAATAAAAACGATATTAAAGATTATCCTGCTCCGGCTCGTGCTATTTACTGGGGAGCACGTGAAAAAATGCTTGAAGTTGGTCGTCTGAATCCGGGTGATGCTGTTGAGGTTTTTCTTTTCAAAAAAGGCTTTACTTATGCTCTTCTTCAATCTGATGATGAAGATGAAAAATATATTCCTCCAATGAGAGGTAACTTTTATGATATTGTTCCGTTCTGGAGTTCTGAACCTATTCTTACTAAAGTTTATCAGGTGAATATACCTAAAGATAAATTTATGCAATACGAATTTTATAATGGTGAAGTAAGATCCTCTATACATTTTATAAATGACAGAACAGAATATACTTTTACCAAAAATAATATTAAACCTATGCCAAAAGAGTATAGGATGGTAGCTTTATCTGATATTGCGCCAAAATTATTATTATCAACAAGCCCTGACTGGAAAACAAAATCCTTATGGTTTTATAATGTAAATGAAGATTATGGCAGTTTTGAATTTACTCCTGAAATAAAAGCCAAAGTTGATGAGATATTGCAAGATGCAAAAACAGAAATGGATTCAGTATCATTATTGACTCACTGGGTTGCTGATGAAATCAGATATTCGGGCATATCAATGGGAAAAGGAGAGGGCTATACTTTACATAAAGGAGCTATGGATTTTCGTGATAGATGTGGTGTTTGTAAAGATAAAGCCGGAATGCTTATTACTATGTTGCGTGCTGCCGGTTTTAAAGCATATCCTGCTATGACCATGGCTGGCTCGAGAATAGATAATATCCCTGCTGACCAGTTTAATCATTGCGTTGTAGTTGCTAAACTTTCCGATAAAAAATATCATTTATTAGATCCTACATGGGTGCCTTTTTTAAGAGAATTATGGTCAAGCGCCGAACAACAACAAAATTATTTAATGGGTGTACCCGAAGGTGCCGACCTCGCTATTACTCCAATATCAAAGCCTGAAAATCATTATTTGAAAATTAACGGTAATTCCGAGATATTTAAAAATGGTATGCTTAAAGGTGAATTTACTTTAACTGCCGAAGGTCAGTCTGACGGTTCTATAAGAGGACTTTTTAAATATTATTTGAAATCAGATTGGAAGACAAATCTTGAAAAGGAATTATTAAAATTATCTCCTCTGGCTAAAATTACTAATGTTGATTTTGTTTATGATCCTTTAGATTATAAAGCAGGTCCTATCACTTTTAAAATTACTTATGAAATTCCCGATTATGCTTTTGTTACTGATGAAGAGATAATATTTACTCCTGTTGTGGCTTCAAATATTTTTAAACGTGGTAATTCTCACTTATATTTTTCACCAAAAATAAAAGAAAGAAAATATCCGTTTAAAGACAGATGCAGCAGATTAGTAGAATTAAATGAAACTATTAAATTACCTGAAAATATTAAGTCTGTTGATGTTCCTGAAGAAAAACTATCAGATGGAACTGGCGCATATTTTAAAGGATGTTACAAAACCACAAATAATACAATTACATTATCGGAGACAGCAAAATTTAAAAAAAGAGTTTATCAGCCTGAAGATTGGGAATCATTTGCAAATGCTGTTAAACATCAAAACGAATTTGCCAAAACCCCTGTTATAATTAAGTTTTAATAATTAATTCTTTAAAAATGAAATACATATATACATTAAGTTTATCAATAATATTTAGTTTATTTTTCAGCAATAGTTTTGCACAGATAAACTATAAAGATGCAGATGCTGTTTATTCAAAAATCACAAAGGAATATCAGTTAAATGATGATGGAAGTATAAATTTCCATTACAGCAAAAACATAAAATTACAGAGATATTATGCTATAAATTATCATTACGGAGAAACAATGATAGTTTATAATCCTGAATATCAAAAGTTGAAAATAAATCATTCGTATACAATTATGTCTGACGGCAAAAAAATTGTAACACCTGATAATGCTTTTAATGAGGTTTTACCAAAATTTGCTTCAGGTATTGCAGCCTATAATAATTTAAGAGAAATGATAATTACTCATACCGGTCTTGAAAGAAATGCTTATATTAATCTTGACTATGATATTATCACTTCTAAAGATTTTTATCCTTCTTTAATGGGAAATGAATTACTTTATGAAGCCTCGCCTGTGGAATTTCTAACTATTAAAATTAAAATTCCTAAGGATAAAAAAATCAATTATAAAACTTTAAATATTTTATCACCGCCCGATATTGTGAATGAAAAAAATATGAAAGTCTATTCGTGGACATTTAAAGATATTCCTGCAAGACCTAACGATGCTCTTCAACCATACGACTATAATTTGTTGCCTCGACTTCTTTTTAGCATTGAAAATGATTCTAAAGATGTTTTTAAGAAATTTATTAATCAAGAGGCATTTAAATTTATTACTAATGTTGATATGGATAATGCTGTAGATAATATTGTTAAAAACAATAAAAACAGTTTAGATGTAGTTTTCGGCATTCAAAAATTAGTAGCTGAAGACATTGCATATAAGAATATTCCATTAAAATATACAGGATTTCGTTGCAGAACTGCTGAAGAAACCTGGAAAAGTAATGCAGGCACAAAATTAGAAAAAGCTATTCTTTTTAAAGCTTTGCTTAATAAAGCCAATATAAATTCTGATATTGTTGCTGTTATACCTTCAAATTATATTGATAAAGATGGGAAATCACTTTCGTTTAAAAATATTCCAGCCAATTTGTTTACAATAAAAGATTTTCTTTTAAAAATTAAAATTAAAGGATACAGCCCAATATATCTGTCACCTTTATTTGTTGATTATAAAGATTTAAAATATTCTCTTTATAATAAAACTCTTTTAATTTTAAATCATAATGAAAAAAAATACACAGTTTGTAATGATGATTTTGATAATAATGAAATACTTTATGATGCTGATATTATTTTAGGAGCTAAAAATAATATTAAATGTATTTCATCATTAAAGTTAAAAAATTATTTTAATCCATATTTTTTATTAAATAAAGATAAAGAAAATGCAAAAAATTTAATTTCAGAGTTTTCAGGAAAAGATATCGAATATTTTAATATAAATAAATCTGATATCTCTATTTCAAATATTGAATTTAGAGCAGAAAAAAAAGATATTGCTGATACAGAGGATGATTATATATTTTGGGATTTGCCAATTTTTAAAAAAGGTATAAACTCTTGGAATTTGTCTGTTTTACCTTCACAAAGAAACTCGGCTATTGAACTTCCTTCAAATATCTCAGAAGTATATAATTACAGCATTATTATTTCTGATAAATCAAAACTTATAACCCCAATATTGAAAATTGAAAAGAAAAATGATGTGGGTAAGGTTAATATTGAAATTTCAAAAAATGAAAATAATATTAAAATTTTAAAGTCTATAAAAATCTTTAACAAAATAGTTCCTTTGAATAAATATAATGAATTTAGAGATTTGATGAAGGTTTGGAATAATAAAAAATATAAAACTTTAATTATAAAAAAGTAAGGCTTTTATAAAGCAGTTACTTCAGAATTGTTTTATTTAAATAATTTTTATTATTTTTATTTGGATAATTATATTATTCAATATATTTGCGAATAATTTTAAAAATAATAATCACAAAAAAAAAAATTATGGCTTACAAAATTTCAGAAGAAGATTGCATAACATGCGGCACTTGTATAGATGAATGCCCTGTTGAAGCTATTTCAGAAGGAGAAGATTTTTATAAAATTGATCCTGATACATGTATTGATTGTGGTGCATGTGCAGATGTTTGTCCTGTTGAGGCAATACATCCTGCTTAGTAAAAAAAATATTCAAAAAAATTAGGTTTAAAGCTGTCAGATTTTTTTTTGACAGCTTTTTTAATTTTCACTTAGAAAAGACGATGCATAATCAAAAACAAAATTAAAATAGTGATTCACCAAATCAACAGTGCGTTTATTATTATTTTTAACAGGAAAAGGATTTTCATGTGTATATGAAAAAGGGAAGTTTAATATTTTGTAATTAATACCTGTTTTTGATTTTTTATTTTTATCATAAGTTTTTTTAATGCCTTTGGCAGGAATTATTTTGTCGTTTTTTAATCCTATAATTTTAATTTGTTTATTCAATTTTTTAAATCTTTCAATTCTTAATTTTTTATATTTTTTTGTGCCGAGCATTGAATAAAAATAAACGCCTGCTTTTGTATTTTTAATGAGGGAATACAATTTTTTGTCTTTTTTAATTTTTTTGCTGAATCTTCTGGTAAAGAATTTTGTTAAAGTAGCGTCTGCTTTACTGTCAAGAATAAATCTGGAAGTGCCGTTCATTCTTTTCATAGTGGCACCACCACAAAACAAAAATGCTTTTGATTTTTGAAATAAATTTGCAGGATTTGCCATTAGCAATAGTTCTGTAAGAAAAGCGCCAATAGAATATGAAAAGAAATTTATTTGTGCGTTTTTAGCAAATAATGAATGATTACCTGATTTAATTTTTTTTGATAATTCTATTATTTCATAATAGCTTTCAAGACCTGAAAGGAAAAAGCGTTTTGGATTAGACTGTAATCTGTCGCTAAGAGCTGCATTAATAAAAGAATTTTCTTTGACTTTAGGGAATAATTTTTTTCTGAGAGATGAAAGTTGATTCATTTCTCTTGAATTTCTCCACGAGAAAGGAGTTCTGTTCATATGAAAAGATATAGGAAATAAAATTACGGAATTTTTGGTTTTTTCGGCAAGATATTTAGCCCATGGGAGATATTTAGCCCATGATCTTTCATTTAATCCATGCATTAATAAAATTACTTTTTTATCAGCATCTTCATAATTCGGTCTGAAAATTGAATATCTAAAGGTTTTATTTTCAGGTATGTTTTTGTCTGCAATAGAAAAATTATCATCTGATAAAAATGAAATTGAATCATATATCCCCGGAAGCATATTTGAATATGATGATCTAAAAGTAAAGTTTATAATTTTTGTATCTGAGTTTGGAATTTGAATTTCATCAGACAGCAAATTAAAGGTTTTATTTAAAATTTTATATTCATTAATATAGTCAAACATTAATAAAGTTTTAAAAATTAAATATTTAGAACTTCTTTACAAAGACCAATCATTTTTTTGTCTCCTGTATATTTGCCGTGTGTGTCAGATAATTTAACAGTTTGTATCCATTCTTGCCCTTCAGGTTTAGCTTCACTCATTTTAATAACAATGTTAAGAGGCTTAACGCCAACATCATTAGTAAAGTTTGTGCCAATACCAAAAGATATTTTTATTTTTCCTGAGCAATAATTAGATATTTTTTCCACCATATCAGGATTTAGAGAGTCTGAAAAAATAATTGTTTTTGAAAGCGGGTCAATGTTAAGTTTTTTATAATGTTCAATAGTTTTGTTTGTAAAAATGAATGGGTCGCCGGAGTCGTGTCTAACGCCGTCGAAAAGTTTAGCAAATTTTGTGTCAAAGGCTTTAAAAAATATTTCAGAGGTAAAAGTATCTGACAAAGCAATGCCAAGGTCGCCCCTGTAAACTTTAACCCAATTTTCCAAAGCAAGTTTATTAGCCAATTTGTACCCGTATTTTGCACTATGAAACATAAACCATTCGTGGGCATGAGTTCCTATTGGCGAGACATTATATTTTTTTGCAAGAAATAAATTACTTGTACCTGTAAAAACAATACTTGAAAATTCAGATAAAGTTTTAATAATAAGGTCATGATTAAAAAAAGAAAATCTTCTTCTTGTTCCAAAATCAGCAACTTTAGCATTTAGTTTTTGGTATTTTATTGCTTTGTTTCTCGCTATTTCTGCAATTTTTTCTTTTGAGTATGTTTTTGGATTGGTCTTTTTAAAATATAGCTCGGAGATTAAAGCCAACAAAGGCACTTCCCATAAAATAGTTCTATACCAATAACCTTTTATGGCTACATCTAAAACTCCATTTTTTTGTTTAATGGTAACTTCTTTAGGATTGTATCTGTAGCCTTTTAAAAAATCAATATAAGTCGGGTCAAGATAATAGCATTTTTCTTTAATAAAATTTTCTTCATCAGCATTAAGTTTAAGAAAAGCCATTTCGTTAACTAATTTTCTCAGCTCTTTATCAAAACCGTCAGGAAATTTATTATTACCTCTGTTAATAAATTTATATTTTGCTTTTGCTCTGGGAAATAATTTTACAACTGCATTTTGCATTGTAAATTTATAGAAATCATTATCAATAATTGAACTAATCATTTTATAAATTTTTTGAAAAAATTATTTTAACACCTATATTTTTTAATTCCTCTAAAGATTTTTCATAATCATCAGGATTTATATTAACAGCTTTGGTAGCATCAGCAACAATATAAGTATTATAATTAAGTTCAATAGCATCAATAGCTGTATATTTTACACAATAATCAGTGGATAGACCACATATATAAACTTCGTCAATATTTTTTTCTTTTAATAGTTTATTTAGTCCTGTATCGTGTATTTTTTTATTATCGAAAAAAGCCGAATAGCTGTCAACATTAGGGTCAGTACCTTTAAAAATATAGTAAGTGTTTTTACCTGATATTATCAGATCTTTATGAAATTCCGCGCCAAAAGTGTTTTGAATACAATGATCAGGCCAAAGCACTTGAGAAATGCCTTTTAAATCAACAACATCATAAACATTTTTTTCTTTATGATTTGAGGCAAAACTTTTATGATTTGCAGGATGCCAGTCTTTGGTATATATTAAAATATCAAAAACAGGAAGTATTTTGTTAATAACAGGAATTATTGCATTTCCATCAGGAACAGCAAGGGAGCCACCTTTTAAAAAATCATTTTGTATATCAACAATAATTAATGCTTTCATAAGTTAAATTCCTTGATTTATTTTAAAAAAAATTTTATTTGTCGAAAAATTATTTGTCAAAATATTTTATTAAATGATTAAACAAATTTTTTACCTTTTTGAGCTTCCACGTCATTAACAAATTTACGTATTTGCTGTTCGTCTTCTTTTTTACAAATAAGTAGAATGTCATTATTTTCAACAACAATATAATCATTGAGGCCTTGTAATACTACTAATTTATTTTTAGGCATATTAATAATGCAATTAGTAGTATTATATGTTAAGACATTGTTTCCGATAATAGTGTTTTTGTTGTCATCTTTTTTGCTGATGTCATACAAAGATCCCCATGTACCTAAGTCAGACCAGCCGAAATCAGATGACAAAACATAAACATTGTCAGCTTTTTCCATTATTCCGTAATCAATAGAAATATTGGTACAAACAGGGAAAATTTCATTAATAAAGTCTTGTTCCTGAGGAGTTGAATATTTCAATTTTCCTTTTTCGAATAAAGAGTTCACCTCTGGAAGATATTTTTCAAAAGCACTCATTATACTTTTTAGAGACCAGATAAAAATTCCTGAGTTCCATAAAAAATCGCCACTTTGTAAAAATGATTTTGCGAGTTCAAGTTTAGGTTTTTCAGTAAAAATTTTTACTTTATAAATTCTGTTATCATCAGAATAAGAAGAAGCCTCATCAAACTGAATATATCCATAACCTGTGTCAGGTCTCGAAGGTTTTATGCCGAGAGTTACCAACCAGTCGTTTTTTTCAGATGCTTTTAAAGCAGAATTTATTACTTCAACAAAATTATCTTCATAAAGGATAATATGGTCAGAAGGACAAACAACAATGTTTGCATCAGGATTTATCCGAGCAATTTTATAATTAGCGTAAGCTATGCAGGGTGCAGTGTTACGACGCATAGGTTCACAAAGTACCTGATCTTCTGTTAAATCAGGAAGTTGCTCTAAAACCAGATCTTTATAAATAAAATTAGTAACAACAAAAATATTTTTTTTAGGACAGATTTTTGATAAACGATTAAAAGTTTTTTGGATAAGACTTTCTCCTGTTCCCAAGATATCAATAAATTGTTTAGGAAAGGAGGTTTTGCTCAATGGCCAGAAACGTGTGCCTACACCGCCTGCCATTATTACGCCGAAATAATTTTTATTCATAATTATTGTGTTTTTTATTTCTTACAAATATATAAAAATCAATTGAGAAATTTAAACCGGTAAAACTTTTGCAATTGAATTAACTAAATATTTTTTATTGTTGTTTAAGCAAATACATTTATATCGTTTTTTAATTTTTTCCTGTTTTTTAAATGTTTTGCCATTTTCAAGTCTGAACACTGAATTCGGAGGCAGGTCTTCTAAAAAAATACTATGGTCATTAATATCATATTTTTTTAAAACTCTGCATAAGTGAATATCTGAACTTGATGATGCTTTAGGGTTTTTAATATGTTGAACAAGAACAGAAAAAATGTCATCAGGGAAAATTCCATTATCAATAAAAACACTTAATAAATCTTTATAAGTTTTTTTCCATTCTGCTCCATGAGGTTTAACAGAATTTTTATATTTTTTCCACACCTCTAAATGAGCAAATTCATGTACTAAAGTTATTAGAAAAGAATATTTATTTAAATCGTTATTAATAGAAATTTTGTAAATATTATTTCTTCTGTCAGCACGAAAATCTCCTGTTTTTGTATTTCTTTTTTTTGTGATTTTTAAATTAACATTATTTTTTATTATCCATTCCAAAATAATATCAATAGTATCAGAGGGCAGATATTTTAATAATATTTCTTTGTTTTTATTCATTTTTATAGAAAAAAGTAAAAAAAAATTAAATTTTTATGTAAAATGTTTCAGACAATTGTAAATTTACAGAATAATTAAGAGATGGGTTTTTCCGTTCTTATTAAAACTAAAAGGTGAACAATTGCAATCTCCTCTGCTTTTTAATTTTCTTCTTTTAAACTTATGCTCAAATCTTGAGCTGGAACAAGAAAGAAAAAAGGCTGTTGACAGTAAACAAAAACAGAGGATTAAAAACTTTGAATTTGATTTATTTTTATTCATAAAAAATTTATTTGTATTAATTGTTCAAAAATAGTAAATTTGAAACATTAAATAAACTAATTTAAAAAATATTAATATCACATGCTAAAACACATAGGTGAATATTTATTATTAATGAAACAAGTTTTCAGTAAACCTGAAAAGAAAAAAATATTGTTAAGTCAGATAATGCGTGAATTTGATAGCATAGGCGTTGATTCTTTAGTAATAGTGATGATAATTTCATTATTTATGGGTGCAGTAACAGCCTTACAATTAGCATTTAATTTGAGTGGCAACCCGGTAGTGCCTACATATACTATAGGATACGCAACACGTGAGACCATTGTACTGGAATTTTCTCCTACCATAGTTTGTTTGATATTAGCGGGTAAGATAGGCTCCAGGATAGCATCTGAAATAGGTACTATGAGAGTAACAGAACAAATAGATGCTCTTGAAATTATGGGCATTAATTCTGCAAATTATCTTATTCAGCCCAAAATAATTGCCTCTTTAATTATTATACCTGTTTTAATAGCAATAAGTATGTTTTTGGCTATTTTGGGTGGTTGGCTTGCAGGTATTTTTACAGGGCTCTTTACTTCTCACGATTATATATATGGAATTCAATCATGGTATCATACTTATGAAATAGTATATGCTTTTGAAAAAACTTTTTGTTTTGCTTTCATTATTAGCTCTGTTTCCGGATATTTTGGATATATTACCAAAGGCGGTGCTCTTGAAGTAGGACAGGCAAGTACTAAAGCTGTTGTTAACAGCAGTATTTTAATTATAATATTTAATTTAATTTTAACACAATTATTGTTGGCATGATAGAAGTTAGAAATATATCAAAGTCTTTTAAAAATACAGAAATTTTAAAAAATATTTCTATAAAATTTGAAAAAGGCAAAAACAATTTAATTATAGGTCAAAGTGGGTCGGGGAAAACTGTGCTAATGAAAAGTATTGTCGGTTTACATAATGTTGACAAGGGGGAAATATTTTTTGATGGGCAGCCATTTTTAATAATGAATGATAAGCAAAAGAAAAAAATCAGACGCGAAATTGGTATGTTGTTTCAGGGGAGTGCTCTTTTTGATTATATGACTGTTGAAGAAAATGTTATGTTTCCAATAACAATGTTTACTAATCAGTCGTTAGAAGAAAAATTAGAGAGGGTTAATTTTTGTTTAAGCAGAGTTGATTTAGAAAATGCGAATAAATTATATCCTTCTGAATTGAGTGGAGGTATGAAAAAAAGAGTGGCTATTGCAAGAGCCATTTCTATGAACCCTAAATATCTTTTTTGTGATGAACCCAATTCCGGCTTAGATCCTAGAACTGCAAGTATTATTGATGATTTGATTGCAGAGCTTACCGAAGAATTTCAAACTACCACTATTATAAATACACATGATATGAATTCAGTTCTTAAAATAGGCGATAATATTGCTTTTATTTATAAAGGGGAATTATGCTGGCAGGGAAATAAAACTGAAATTTTAAATACTGATAATGAAAAATTAAATAGTTTTGTTTTTGCTACGGAATTAACCAAAAGACTTAAATAAAATGAATTTTCTTGATATTATATTGATTGTGCCTTTGTTGTGGAGTGCTTATAAAGGATTTACAAAGGGCTTTATTATTGAATTGTCATCCTTGGCAGCCTTGATTCTAGGTGTTTATCTTGCTTATAATTTTTCCGGTTATGCTCAAAATTTTTTAATTGAAAATTTTAATGTTGGCAGTCAATATCTTCAGATTATTTCTTTTGCTTTAACATTTATTGTGGTTGTAATTTTAATAATTGTTTTGGCCAAAGTTTTAGAAAAGTTTATCGATATTTTGTCTTTGGGATTTATTAATAAGCTGGCAGGTGCTTTGTTTGGTGTTTTTAAAATAGTTTTTATTTTAAGTATATTGTTGATTATTATTGAAAATTTCGATGGAAATAATAATCTTATTACTAAAAAGAATAAAAAAGAATCTTTCCTTTATGGCTATATTGCACCTTTTGCTACTAAAATAATTCCTAAGATGAAACAATTAATGGATTCATCAACTATTGATAAAATTAATAAAGAAAAAGATAATTTGATAAAATCAATCTAACTTTATGATATTTTAATAGTACAAATATCTTTTAATTTTATGAGTAGCAGTTTTCTTAAAAGGTATTGGCTGTAATATTATTTTTTGAACCTGTGAAAATTTATTTACATGAGTATTAATATGTACTTTAAGCTCTTTAATAAGATCTTCGGTTTTTCT